>USNB01000007.1 GCA_900555875.1 uncultured Eubacteriales bacterium | reverse complement strand
CAGCTCCGTATTTCGACCTCGAAGTGTGGGATGACGGAGTCAGGCATTCCGGACCGAAAGCGCGGGCAGCCGGATTCGGCTATGAGGAATTGCAGCGGGCGGCAGTGCTTTGGGATAAGATAGCCCTCGTATCCAATAGGATCCCCGCCGGATCGGGCGGCAATACGGGCATAACTTTTTTATACGATCCGTTCGTCGCTGCCGGCAGCATGGTGGCTTTCGTGGGACGGCATACTGTCAACTGCCCTCCGTCCGCGATGATCGCGGCTCTGGACGAACGGAGCGCGACCGACGATCCGTCCGGAAATTTCTGGGGCTGTATACACGAGTTCAATCATCACTATCAGAAATTCGGGATAGACGGTTCATCATCCTATCCCAGTGAAGTGACGAACAATGCCGTCAGCCTCGTTTCATACAGTCTGTTCACGAGAGCGTCCGCGCGTCGCGCCGCCGGCGAGCCGGGCGAGGGAAGTTATGCCGACGGCTGGAACAGATACACCAATCCGAGCTGGGCGCTGCGGCAGACGGTGTCCCGCACGACGGCAAACAGCGGGCTGGATACCTATGCCGATCTGCTTCATTCCTTCGGACAGGATGTATTCGTCCGTTCGGCAGCGGCGTGCGGAGGTACGTTCGGCAGTGCGGACGTATGGTATTCGTCGTTGAGCGACGTAACGGGCTACGACATGACATATTATTTCGAAGATGTGCTGCATCTCGATATTTCGGACGAGCTTACCGCGGAGTACGCAGCAAAGGATATGCCCGTATTCGTGCCAGTCGCGACCATATTCCAGACGGGAAGGAGCTTTCTTTCGGGCGGCGAAACGCTGTATTCCCGCACCGTGCAGCCGTACGTAGTGGCAGAAGGAGAACCTTTTGAGTTCGATCTTCAGGGCAGCATAGTCGCGCCGGAGGGGATTGATGTGACTGTCAAAAGCGTTTCCGATCCCGAAAGCGGAAGGATAACGAGCAAGGGCGGCGGGACATATATCTGGACGCCGGACGGCGACGAAGATTCCGGAGATATCCTTGCGACCGTCAGCCTCAAGAAGTCCGACGGCGCGTTCGGGATAGAGGACGTGACTTTCGTGCTGTCCTTTTCGCAGGGGATCGGCGACGGGCGTTTCGAGTCCGAATATTTTTATACGCACGATTACGATTACTCTCATTCCGAGCCGTATGACGCGAACCAGACGTGCATATCTTCCGTCTATTCTCCATGGGATGCGAATTATCCCATATCCGCGCTTTTCGATGACGACGAAAACAATTATATCCATTCGGACAGAACGGACATAAGTGCGGAAAATTTTTTTGAAGTCACCGTCTCGCTGGATGATACCGTCCGCGCAAACGCGTTTACGGTGTACGGCGCGCCTTCGCGCCTGTACCTTCCGACGGAATTTGAGCTTTACGGCGGGATGAGCGAGGAGGATATGCGCCTGCTTGCGGACGAGACCTCGTCACGGCGTTCGGGAAGCGATCTTATCGTGACGTTTCCCGCTGCGGAAGTACGCGTATACCGTCTGCACGTTACCGATACGATGCCCACTGCCAACGGCGACCGATACATAGCATATCGTTACGCGGGATTTTCGTATATGATAGGCGGCGGAAAGAAGGTCTCGCCCGACGACGGTATGTTTGTATGGCGCGGCGATTGGAAAGTGCGGGGAGCGCTCGCTCAGTACGGGCATGTTTATGAGAGCGGCGGCAATGCTGAAGTGAGCTTTACGTTCGTCGGGTCGCGCTTTGCGATCTTGGCGTGCGGAGGAACGCCCGAAGCATATGCGGACGGCGTGCGGATAAGTTTCGAAGCGGTCGGCGAAGATGCGTGCGTATCCGGCGATCTCGGCAGCGGCTGCCATACGATAAGGATGATCTGTCCGTCGCTTGCAGTCGATTCGTTTGCGATATGGAGCTGAGCACGTTCGCTGCGCTTGATTTTTTCCCGCGGCAGTTGTATAATAACGATGAAAATAAATCCGGAGGTAAGTGCAATGCTGGATAAAAAGGTTGCAGAGCTGCTCAACGAGCAGGTGAACAAGGAACTGTATTCCGCATATCTTTATATGGAATTCGCCAATTACTATGCCGACGAAGGGCTGGACGGTTTCCGTAACTGGTACGAGGTGCAGGCAAAAGAAGAGCGCGATCATGCGATCATGATCCGCGCGTATCTCATAGACAGCGGCGTCAGGGTGACGTTCGGCAAGATAGACGCGCCCGACGCAAAACTCGGTTCGTATATCGATCCGCTCGAGGCGGGCCTTGAGCATGAGAGATACGTAACGTCGCTCATTACCGCCATATACAATGCGGCGGGCGACGTAAGGGATTACAAGACCATGCAGTTCCTCGATTGGTTCGTAAAAGAGCAGGGCGAGGAAGAGAAGAACGCCGAAGAGCTCATCAAAAAGATGAAACTGTTCGGCGGCGATCCCAAGGGGCTGTACATGCTCAATCAGGAGCTCGCCGCGCGCACATACGTGCCTTCGACCAACCTTCCCGCGAACGCCTGAAGTCTTTGCGGATGATATGACAAAAAGCGGAAAGCCGAGCGCTTTCCGCTTTTTCGTATGCGGTCATTCGTGTTTTTCCGGCGTTCCGAGCTGCCGTCTGCTCATTGCCCGCCAGCTGATGAAGCCGTATATGTCGTTTGCGAGGAATGCGGAGAAGCATACGACTACGGACAGATATTCCATGCTCTCCGCCGTAGCGAGCGACCATAACACGATGAGCACGATGTCGTTTGCGGCATAGGCGAGGGCATAGTACGCGCTGCGCCTGAACGTCAGATACACGGCGATGAAACTCGTCGTTACCGATATCGTGCTCGGCACGATGTTGGCGGTGTCGAACGCCGCGAGGATGAAGTAAAATCCCGCCGTGACGGCGAGCGCCGCAACAAACATCAGCGCGGTCTCCGCTTTGCCGATCCGGTTGACCGCGACCTGCGACCGCTGCCCCTTGTAAGGATTGCGCAGCCACGAGATAAGGGAGAACACCGCCATGGGCGCCGTCATGCCGAGGTAGGTTATCATCTCGCCGTAATACGCGAAGGTCAGCGATATTATGCCGTAAAGCACGCTGAACGTTATGGTGAGCGCTTGTCCTACGGGGTTGCCTTTCGCGATGAATATCAGCGACGTCACGCCTATGAGCGACGCTATGAACGCGAGCACGTTGGTCCTGTCGAACACTGCGAACGAAACGGTTATGAGCGCGACAGAAATGCACCACAGCGCGGCTTCCGCGATCGTGAAATATCCGAATATCTTTTTCAAAGAGACCTCCGAGAAAAAAAGAACATCCGCGTTTCCACGCGTCTGCTAAGGCCTGACGACGCGTGCGCGAATGCGATATCCTCTGCCCGGCGGCAGTATTTCCATGTACGCCGGTCATTATATCACATAACGCCGCCCATGTCAACGAAAATCGGGATACGGCTATAGCAAAGTCCGCGTTTTACGCTGCTCCGTTTTTGTTTCCGTATACCGTTTGTCGATATACAGATACTGTTCGTTGTATGGGTATTGACTTGAGGTGCGATGAGTGGTATCATAAATTATAAAGCACGGAAGCCGGGCGGCCGGATACGCCCGAAGCGATCGATGAGGGGAATATGTTAGAAGGTATAGTCATTTATTTTACCGAAGTATTGGATTTTGCTCATATCGTGCAGCTTGCGATAATATCGGTGTCCTGCGTCGCGGTGTTATCTCATCCGAAAAAGAAGTTTACGGCTGTCGCCGCCGCTATGGGCATGGCGTGCGGCGTATTTGCCGTATGCATGGTATTGGAGATGCTGTTCTTCGCGATATCGAAAGTGACGCGCGCGTTTGCCGGTATATGTTTTCCGCTTGCGTATATGATAACGGTAGTGCTGTACTCCGTACTGTTTTGCAGATTCTCTCCGAAATTTCGCATAATCATGTCCGGCGTGCTGTTTTCGTCCGGTATACTCGTGACTGAGCTGATCAAGCAATTCGCGTTCCTGATGCCCGTAAAGGGAGATGCGGCGGTGAGCGCGGTGGTGATACTGCTTAATATGCTGAATTTCGTGACGGCGTTCGTGCTTATAAGATTCAGTATCGTCAGATATGAGGATATTTCGGTTTCGGGCATGGCGCTCATCGTGCTCAGCAATTCCGTTATAGTGATCGCGGTGCTCATATACGAGATACTGATGATGCATGTGTTTACCGGCGATCTGGTAGCGAACCAGACGTATACGAGCGTGTCCGCTCTTTTCCTGTATGTGATAGAGATCGCCGCATATCTCATGGTTTATTTCATTTGTAAAGGCGACAGGGAGATCGTAACGCTGCATGCCGAGAACAAGATGATGGAGACGGACAGGGAACTCATCAGGATCACCGAAAAGAGTTTGTCGGATATGCGGCAGGTAAGCCACGACGTGAAAAATCAATACGCCTACATCGCTCTTTTGCTCGAGGGCGGGCGTTACGACGATCTGAAGAAGTATGTCGCGGAGATGGGCGGCAATATATTGAAACCGTTGTCATATATCGATTGCGGGAATAAGACGGTAAATACCATAATGAACGTGGAAAAGGCGAAGGCGGAATCCCGGGGACTGAAGTTTTCATACAGCATAAACGTCACGCCGGTGCTGCCGTTCAGGGATACGTCGCTGTGTTCGCTGATATCCAATCTTGTCGATAACGCGATAGAAGCGTGCGAGCGCAACGGACTCACCGACGCGGAGATCTCGACGACCATATCCATTCGTCAGGAGTATTTTTATATCGGAGTAGTCAATCCGCTGCCCGAGGGGATCGATACTGCGGAGCTTTTGTCGCTCAATACGCACAAAAAAGACCGGACGGTCCACGGGCTCGGAACGAAGATAATAAAGCGTATCGCCGCCGGATACAACGGATATGTAATGTATTCGGTAGAAAACAGTCATTTTATAGCGGAAGTGATGCTGGATATAATGTGGGAGGGAAAAA
Source organism: uncultured Eubacteriales bacterium (assembly GCA_900555875.1). Taxonomy (GTDB): domain Bacteria; phylum Bacillota; class Clostridia; order Christensenellales; family Pumilibacteraceae; genus Protoclostridium. Next base: position 12,847 of record USNB01000007.1, on the reverse strand, counting down.
GATGATCGATCTTGAGTTTGCCGTATGCGATGACGATGAGGCGGCGCTGTCTGCCATAACCGGCGCTCTTATCAGCGTTTTTCGTAAAAACGGCGTACAGGTCAGGTGCGACGGGTATTCATCGGCGAGGTCGCTGCAATCCGCGATAAGCGGGAAACGTTATGACGCTTTGTTCCTGGATATAGATATGCCGGAGCTTGACGGTATAGCTCTCGGCAGGAAACTGCGCTCGGCAGAAGTGCATTCGGATATAATATTCGTTTCCAGCCGCGAAGACAGGGTGTTTGAAGCGTTATCCGTCCACCCTTACGGATTTGTGAGGAAAAGCAGTTTTCTGCGCGATATAACCGATCTTGCCAAGATGTATATCACGGAAAAGCAGTCGCAACGGGGGGGGGTAATACTATAGAAGTAACGTCGCGCGGCGTTATCGCGCATATCAAGGTGGATGACATCGTATATATCGAGTCGCTCAAGGATTATCAGTACATATATATGCTCGGAGCGAAAGAGCCGGAGAAGATACGTCTGTCCATGGACGGGCTGGAGAAACAGCTCGGGCAGTACGGATTTCTTCGCGTCCACAAAGGATATCTCGTAAATTACCGATTTATAAGACGCATAGACTGCGGAGTCGTGGTCCTTACTACCGACGTCCGCATCCCCGTAAGCCGCAGGAAACTTCAGGATACGAGACAGGCGTATATGCGGCTCAGCCGCAATTCCGGAATGATGAGACTTACATGAGCGTTTTCCGTGCGCCCGCACGCGAGCAATGAAAAGTCTGACGGCAAAAATACGATAATACGGTTTTGCGGATCCGGCTGTTCCGCAGCCTTTGATCCGCTATCGAAAAACAGACGCGTTACGTCCATGACGGCGCGTCTTTTTTCTATGCGGAGACGGAAGCCGCCTCTCGGAGCCGTATCCGTTCGTCCTCCCGTATGTTTCATCTTTTTTGCGTTCATCTACGTTCGGGCTCCGTTCCGCGATCGCATGGCTTCACGTTGTCGCAGTACGGCGTCTTGTTGTCCAAGCGGTATTGAACGTCGTGCGCGGATATCTTATACTTGTCATGCGGCGGAACGATCTGTCGTATGCCGTAGGGCGTATAGCGCGCTGCGGCGAAAATCCAAAGGAGGGTCCTTTTATGAACAAAAAGGGAAAAACGGCGTCTCGCCTGCGTATCCTGCTCGTACTGTTTATTTGTGCGGCGTTGGTACTCGGCGTATGCGCCACGTCCGTCGTTTTCAGAGCGGGCGCGATGATGGCAGGCGAAGGCCGCTATTACTCGGACTATACGAGTATGGAAGAAGCCCAGGCTGCCGCTGCCGAGCTGGGTGAAGAGCTTGGCGAAGAGGGGACGGTACTTCTCAAGAACAGGAATAATGCTCTTCCTCTTACGGGCAAGGAGAAAGTGACCGTGCTCGGCGTTTCTTCGGACAAGGTCGAAGGCGGTTCGACCACCGTCTTGAGAGCGCCGGATTCAGTGTGAATCCCGAGTTCAAACGCTATTATGCGTCCGTAGGCACGGAGTACGGCAGCGAGAACGTGAAAGACTTTACGGACACGGCTAAGAGCAGCGTCAGCATATACGACGACGTCGCCGTAGTCATCTTCTCCCGCACGGGCGGCGAGTCTAACGACTGCGCGACCGTGACGGACGAAGTCGAGGACAACAAATACGGCACCAAAGATCAGGGCTGGAAGCATAAGGCGCTCAAGACCGAAACGACGGGTACGGGAACTGACGCTAAGACGGTGGAATACAAGCACTATCTCCAGCTTACCGATTCCGAAGAGGAGCTTCTCGAATACGCTAAAGCAAACTGCAAGAAAGTCGTCGTACTCATCAACAGCTCCAACGTAATGGAGCTGGGCAATATCCAGAACGACGACGAGATAGACGCGGTGCTCTGGACCGGACGTCCGGGCGCCGACGGACTCAAGGCGCTCGGCAATATCCTTAACGGTAAGGTCAATCCCTCCGGAAAGCAGGTGGATATCTGGCCCGCGGACCTCACCGCCGACCCGACGTGGTACGGTTACGGCAAGGGCGAGCAGTACGCTACTGCCGAATCCGACCCCGTTTACGACGAGAACGGAACTATGACCGACCCCGGGCATGAGCTCCAGGAAGGCGAATATCCCGAAACGTTCTTCCGCAAGGCGATCAAAAATGCGCAGGGCGAAGTCACCGGCAGCGAGATATACGACCGTCAGAATCCCAATATGCAGGCGAATATCCCCGGCGTCAGCACCGGTTACTCGTTCACGATGTACAGCGAAGACATCTATATGGGGTACCGCTACTACGAGACCGTCGCCGCCGAGATAGAACTCGGACATCTTACATATGAAGACGGCGTGCTCGCCAAGTCCGATGCCAACGAAAACGGCGCAGCTCAGGCCGAAGCTTGGTATAACGACGCGGTCGTCTATCCCTTCGGTTACGGTCTGTCTTATACTACGTTTGAGTGGGAAAACGTGACTCCTGCGGAGAACGTTCAGAACTGGCAGACCAAAGAGACTATCGACCTGCAGGTAACAGTTACCAACACCGGCGACTATGCGGGCAAGGACGTCGTGCAGGTATATGCTCACGCGCCGTATTTTACAGACGGTATAGCTAAATCCGAAGTGTCTCTCGTAGGCTTCGGCAAGACCTCGCTTCTTGCTCCGGGCGCTTCCGAGACGCTGACGATAACCGTCAACGTTCAGGATATCGCTTCCTTTGACTGGAATGACGATAACGATAATGGCGAGACCACTTACGAGCTTGACGCCGGCTCCGGATACGAGCTGCGTTTCCAGTCCGACTCGCATAACGTCAAGGCCACGCAGTCGCTGTCCGATATCGCAGACGAAGCCGTTGTCCTCGGTGAGGACGACTTCAGCGGGGCGGAAGTAAAGGCGCTGTTCTCCGGCGACGACGAGTACAACCTGCTCGGCTGGGATCCCGCGGCAAACAATCCCGCGGCAAACAACGGTAAAGGCGCGACTCTCGTTGAAGAGGGTAAGATGACGCTTCTCGACCGCGACGATTTCGTGGGCACTCATCCCGCTCCGCTCGAAGCCGAAGATCTTGTCAGAAGCGACGAGTGGTTCGAGTTCCACGAAAACCTCGATCAGTACAACGCCGAGACCCAGCAGATATATCAGGAAAAAGAGGACGGTACGTCCGAATACGGTTGGGTCAAGACGGCGGCTGATACCTATAACAATAAGTACAAGTGGACGCAGGCTGCGTCTCACGCGGCTGATTACAGCGACGTGACGGTCAAACTTGCGGATATGGCAGGCATCGATCGTAACGACGATACGACTCAGCTCGGCGAAGGCGCTCCCTTCGGAGCGAAAACGGGTCGCGAAGCATGGACGAAGTTCATGAACCAGCTCACCTGGGACGAACTCGTCACGCTTGCGAGCAACGCAGGCTGGGGAACTCCCGAGATAGAGTCGATCGAGAAGCCCGCTACGTCGGATAACGACAGCCCGAACAACCTCAGCTCCACTTACAATTGGGGCGACGAGTGCCATATCGCGGCTACGTGGAACCTCGACCTTGCGCATAAGGAAGGTCTCATCATGGGTAACCTCGCGATGCACAAGGGCACGACGTGGTACGGACCCGCGATGAATACCCACCGCAGCCCGTTCGGCGGCCGCTGCAACGAGTATTACAGCCAGGACGGTTATCACGGCGGTATGATAGGCGCTGCGGTCATCAGCGGCGCGCAGGAAAAGGGAGTCATCTGCTATGTCAAGCACTGCGCGATGAACGACCAGGAGATCTACAGAATGAACCTCATGACGCTTGCGACCGAGCAGGCTGCCCGTGAGATCTACTTCAAGCAGTTCCAGATCGCGATCCAGGAGGGCGGATGCCAGGCGCTCATGACGACCTATGGCAGCATCGGCGAGTACTCCGGCGCGACCAACTACAACTTCATGACGTCTCTTATCCGCGACGAGTGGGGATTCGACGGCTATGCGGTCACCGACGCATGGATGCCTTGCAAGGACTACTGGCCTCTCGATATGCTCGTCCGCGCCGGCTGCGACGCTCCTCTCGAGAATGCGGGCGCTCGCACGATGGACTATGAGGCATACAAGGCTGCGATAGCGGCTGATCCCGATGCCGAGGTCGCATACGAATCGTATCTGCTTTCCGGCACTTATGATTCCGGTGCGAATAAGGTGTATATCAACCGTTATACAGGATATGACGATAAAGGCATGCCTACCGGGGATGCAACCAAGACCGAGAGCAATACCCAGTGGTACAGCGTCAGAATGTGCGCGGAGAGGATACTCTACACGCAGGCGAACGCAAACGTCATCAAGAACGGTTACGATATGTCCGGCTTTACGGGCAAGGCTCTTACCGCAGGCACGCAGGGCGTCGAGTACAGCGCCAATATCGGCGTTCAGCTCGATTCCGATAACGTATCCTATACCGTTTCCGGCGGTTCGCTTCCCGCAGGTCTTTCCATGAACGACAGCGGCGTCATCAGCGGCACTCCCGAGATTCCGGGAACTTACAATTTCAATGTGGAGCTTATCGCAGATAACTGGATAACTTCTTCCGCAAGCTACAGCATAACGATCGCGTCCGCATTCTCCGTAGACGCCGATGTGTCCGCGATGAAAGTGGGCGAAGCGTTCGACGGATACATAGAATCCGACGTAGTTACTCTCGACGAATACGACACGATAACTTACGAGGTGACTTCCGGCTCCATGCCCGCGGGCATCACGCTGAACGGCGAAGAAGGCAGATTTACCGGTACGCCTACCGAGGTGGGTACGTTCTCGTTCACCGTGCTCGTCAAGGCGGAGAAGGAATCGGAAGGCGGCGGCACTAAGGGTCCCAAAGGAGACTCGGGTCCTAAGGGCGGTCCGAGCACCGAGACGAGCGAGTTCGAATATGCCGTCACCATGATCGTGACCGGCGAATCGGTATCCGAGATCGACGCGCTCATAGCTCGCATAGAGGCTCTCGAAGCGGCTGTCGGCGATGCGGACATATCCGACGAGCTTACGTCGATCAAGGCCGATCTCGAAACGCTTAAAGGCTCGGGCGTTTCCTCTGAGGATATAGAAGCTCTCGAAACGAGGATAGCCGCGCTTGAAGGAAACGGCGGCTGCGGTAGCGCTGCCGGCGGAACGATGGCGATCGTCGGATCGGCGATAGCGCTTGCAGGTATCGTATTCGCAATAGCGGCAAAGAGAAGAAAGGAAAACTGAATTTTTCCGGCATGACCGGAACGACTCTTCCCCTGAAGCGGGTACGGCGTGAGCCGTACCCGCGGACGGCGGATATACGGATGGATGTGCGCTCGCTTTTTTACGGCGAACGAATATTTCAGGAGAAACATTTATGAAAAAGATCATTGCAGTAAGCGCTTTTGTCCTTGTATTGGCGCTGTTCGCGATAGCATTCGCTGCGTGCAATACGGATCTCGGCGGACCTTCGGGCACATGCACCGTTACTTTTGAACTCAATTACGACGGCGCGCCGGAAGCCGAAAAGATCAGCGTGGATTCCGGAAACGTGGCTGAAGCGCCCGAAGATCCGGAGCGCGAGGACTATGAATTCGTCGGTTGGTATACCGATGCCGCGTGCACGACGGAAGCGGACTTCGAGTTCGCGATAACGGAAGACGTTACGTATTATGCCAAGTGGCAGCAGACAGTCGCGACGGTCACGTTTGTTTTGAATAACGGGACGGACGATGTCGAAACCGAAAAAGTCGCCATAGGCGAGTCGATCGAGCAGCCCGAAGATCCCGAATATGACGATATTCACGTGCTCGATGCATGGTATACTGACGAGGCGCTGACTGCCGTATACGAGTTCGGATCAGAAATAACGGGCGATATCACGCTGTATGCGGGATGGACGGAAGTGGATCCCGATACCGTGCTCACGGTCACGTTTATGTGGAATTACGACGGAGCGCCGGATGACGGCGTGGCGCGCACTTCGCAGGTGAGCTTTAACAGCAAACCGCGTACATATAAGGCGTCGCGCGACGGTTACTACCTTGCCGGCTGGTATACGGATGCGGCGTGCACGCAGGAATTCGATTTCGATGAGCGGCTTAAGAGCAGCGTTACTCTGTACGCCCGCTGGATGGATATTTACACTTTTGAAGCCGAATACGTAGATTTCACAGGCATGAGCGGTAACGGATATTCCGGCAGCATGTCCGGCGTGGGTCTCATCGTCAAACAGAAGGCAGAGAATCAGAATGCGAGCAACGGACATTATGCGGGCTGGGCATATAAGAAAGATTACACGCTTACTTTCAATATCAAGTCGGATGCGGCTGTCGACGACGCCGTGATAGTACTTCGTCTGAGCGCGGAATTTTACGACATGACATACACCGACGAGACTTATCTCGTACAGGTCAACGGTACGAATCTCGAATATGACGATATCTCGATAACGGGCGTTCCCGCGCAGGGCACGAATGAGTGGAAAGAGTTTGCAAACTTCACCATAAGCACTTCCGTTTCGCTTAAGAAAGGAGACAACACGATAAAGCTTATAGTAAACAATTCGGACAGACTGGGCGACAGCGGCACGATGTATGCTACGGCTCCGCTCGTGGACTGCATGTACATCTATACCGATGCCGGACTGTCGTGGACGCCTCTTGAAGACAATCTCAAAGGCAAAATAAGCTGACGGAAGGGGATTAGACTATGATCTCTATCAGAAAAATGATAAGTAAGCATTCCGTCGTATGGCTGTCTGTAACGGTATTCCTTATCGCGCTCATCATTGTCGTGAGCGTGGTGGCGACGACCGTGATACCCGGACTGATGGACACGATGTTCGGCGGTGAGCGCTTCGAAAAAGTGGGCGGCACCGGGGATAACAGTTATTTTACGACGGACGAGGGCATAACGGATAAGGCGAGCGCGCTCGCGGCGTCCAATGCTCTTAACGAGGATATATGCGAAGAGGGATTTATCCTTCTGAAAAACAACGACAGAGCACTGCCGCTTACGGGCAGCGAGAAGATCAGCGTGTTCGGTAAAAACAGCGTAAATCTCGCTTACGGCAGCTCGGGCAGCGTGGGCGGAGATACCGATAAAGCGATGACTTTGTTCGAAAGCCTTACCGCTGTGGGCTTTGCCTATAACGAGACGCTCAAGGGATTCTATGAGGATGATTCGCGTTCCGGCAGTCCTCGACCCGATGCTCCCGCAATGTCAGACAACGCGCTTCCCGACGGCTTCGCGACAGGAGAGACCGATCCCGATACATATCCCGACGATGTTCTCGGATCCATCGATGAATTTAGCGATGTGGCTTTGGTCGTGATATCGCGGACGAGCGGTGAGAACTCCGATCTTCCCACCACGATGAAGAACACAACGGGCGCGATGTCCGAAAACGACCACTATCTCGAGCTGGACGAGAACGAGCAGAACATGCTGAAGCTCGCTTGCGAGACATGCGAAAAGGTCGTGCTCCTCGTCAATTCAGGTACGCCGATAGAGCTGGGCTTTCTTGATGCGGTCGCCGACGGCGACGACACCGATATCGGTTACGACTTTTCGTCCGGCGTAGACGCAGCGTTTCAGATAGGGCTTCCGGGCGAGAGCGGGATAGCCGCTCTCGGCAAGCTGCTCAAGGGCGAAATAAATCCTTCGGGCAGAACGGTGGATACCTACGCCCGCGACTTCATGAAGATCCCCGCAGTGGAGAACTTCAGCCTCAAGGGAATATCTTCGCTTGACTCTTATACGGTCGGCGGAGCCGCGCGCGATCAGTGGTTCATCGATTACGAAGAGAGCATATACATAGGCTACCGCTATTTCGAGACGCGCGGAGAGGGAAATGACGAATGGTATAACGCCAACGTAGTCTATCCTTTCGGTTACGGTCTTTCCTATACGACGTTTTCACAGGAGATCGTGGAAGACAAGACGAACATAGAACCGTCGTCTTCGTGGGACGAGGATACGCGCGATCTTACGGTCACCGTCCGCGTCACCAATACGGGCAGCCGCGCCGGTAAGGAAGTAGTGCAGATATATGCGGAACCGCCTTATGAAAACGGCGGCGTGGAGAAATCCGCAAGAGTGCTCATCGGCTACGCCAAGACGGACATGCTTTATCCCGCGTCCGAAGCGGGTGAGGGCAAACCTAACTCGCAGGAAGTGACGGTGACGTTCGATCCTTACGATTTTGCGTCATACGATTATTCCGGGGCGAACGATAACGATAGTTCCGCTTACGAGCTTGACGCGGGCAGTTATACGTTCGTGGTCGGCAGGAACGCCCACGAAGCGTTCGATTCCGTATCGACGACGCTGACGGACGACGTGATATTCGAAGCGGATCCGGATACGGGGTATACCGTCGAGAACCGCTTCGATAATGCGGACGACGAACTCGGTTCCGTGCTTTCGCGCGATGATTGGGACGGCACGTATCCCGCCATGCGTACGGCTGACGAAAAAGCGGTCGACTCCGCATTCATCAGTGATCTTGAAAACAACTATGACAGCGGGAATCCGCTTACGGCGGAAAGCGACGCGGTAAAAGACGCCGCGGCAAACCGCGCTCCCGCTACGGTGAAGAGCAACGAGGGAATGCAGCTTTACGAGCTGCGCGGTCTCGCTGCGGACAACGAACTTTGGGACGAGCTTCTCAAGCGCATCACGGCGTCTTCGCTTTGGGATATGCTCAGCGAATGCGCGTTCAAGACCCCGTCTCTTTCGTATATAGGCAAGCCGGAGACGCTTGAATCGGACGGACCTGCGGGCTGGACCAAATTCATGGGCGACAGCTCTCAGGTGTACGGTACCTGCTTCTTTGCGTGCGAGCCGGTGCTTGCCGCCACGTGGAACGTGGAGCTTGCGGAGGCAATGGGCAACGCGATAGGCAACGAAGGCATAATCGGGAGAGAAGAGACGAGCAAGGCCGCTCAGATGTGCTATTCGGGATGGTATGCTCCAGGCGTGAACCTTCACCGCACTCCTTTCGGCGGGCGTAATCCCGAGTATTACAGCGAGGATCCGGTGTTGTCCGGTAAGCTCGCCGCGGCTGTCGTCCGCGGCGCCGCAAAGAAGGGTGTTTACTGCTACGTCAAGCATTTTGCTGCGAACGAGCAGGAGACGCACCGCGGCGGCGTGTGCACATGGCTGACAGAGCAGTCTCTCAGAGAGTTATATCTCAAGCCTTTCGAGTATGCCGTCAAAGAGGGCGGCAGCACCGCGATCATGAGTTCGTTCAACCGCATAGGCACGAAGTGGACGGGCGGAGATTACCGCCTTATGACCGAGGTCCTGCGTAACGAATGGGGATTTGACGGCGTTGCCATATGCGACTTTGCGTCCGGACAGGGCCACATGAGCATGGAGCAGATGGTATATGCCGGAGGCGATACCTGGCTGGATACGATAAAACCGTCCGACTGGTTCGATAAAAACGATCCGCTTGACGTATATGTGATGCAGGAAGCGGCAAAGCACGTGCTGTATGCCGTAGTTAATTCCAATGCGATGAACGGCATGGGCGAGGGCGTCATCTATGAAACGCATCTTGCGTATTGGCGCATAATGCTGATAGTTATCGACGTCGTCGTTCCCGTAGGACTTGCCGTCTGGGGATTCTTCGCAATAAGAAGCGCGATCAAAAAGAACTCCGTAACGGACGGGCAGGCTCCGCAGGCTGCCGATGAAAGTAAAACGGATAAATAAAATGCCCCTCATTCAGACGCGCCGCGATTAGCGTCGCGCGCCCCGCCGTTGCGATGTTCGCCGCGGCGGGTCTTTTTTGTAAGCGAAGACCCCGCGGTGTTCGAGCTGCTTCCGTGCGCGGAAAATACGCTCGCCCGAAAGTGCGTGCATGCGCCGTTATGGCGGATAAGAGGTAACGTAAAACGAAAGGCAAGACTGCAGATCGTGCACTTTTTAAGTATGAGCGCGACGGGAGTTCAAATATGCGCAAATGACAGGGCGCGAGACACGCAAAAAAGGACGCAGGATGCGCCCTTTTTTCCTTATGGTGGAACTGAAAGCCGCAAAAACGCACACAGTATTATATCAGATAAATAGAACGGAATACTATTGCCAAGTCGATTTACCGCTTTCAGATTATCCGCTATATGGCAAACAATTAGTCGCAAGCCGGGGCTAATGCCTTGCCGCTGGCTTGCTCCGTGCAAACGGCTGTCATTGCGTCTTTATAGATCCGCTTTGACAGCCGTTTCGCTTGTTCCTTATTCGGCGGCAAATCGGCATATATGTTTTTGCTTTCGTCATTAAAATAAATCACGCTTATGCCAAGCGGTAAAGCCTTTGCATTTTTCAAATTTGTTTCCCCTAAATAATTTGATAAAGCCCACCCAAGACCCCACCCGAACGGAATTAAAAAGGCATATCGCCGTCGTCTGCAATCTCTATGAGTGTAGGCGGCTTTTTTAATTCTCCCGTGAACTTGTTTACGGGAATATTCTTGCTTTTGTCAAAGTCATATACCGCCGTTATCCGTCGGCAGAACGCCGCCCACGTTTTCGGCTCTGTTTGTTGTATATTCGTATATTGTTCTTTCAATGAGAGGTTAGAAACGATATACACGGTATCATAGCAAGCCACGCGGTTATAGTGCCGCCCGCGTATGCGTATCGGCTGCCCGTCCAGATAGTCCAGTATTTCCGAGATTTTGAACGAACTGCGGAACTCGTCAAGAAACAATATCTTTTCGCCGTTGTAATCGTCTACCCAGCCGAATTCGTAATTCGTTGTTCGATATACATCGTCATAGCCGTGTTTTTGGAATACATAACTTGTCTTTCCGCACCCTGCCGAGCCGTATATGTAATAGACTTTCATATTGCGAAACACCCGCTTGAACTTATTTTCCAAGTGCGATTGCCTGTATTCCTTTGCCCATTTCATAACGCGGATAAAGCGGTTGCCGTGCTTTTTGGAAAGGTCGTAAAAACTCATTCCGTTTTCTATATCGTGCATAATGTCGGTCAAGTCGGTGCGTTCGCCGTCCTCGATAAATTCGCCGTATTCATAGAATTGCGGGCTAATGCGCGTTTCTTCGTCCATACAGTATTCGCGCGCTTGTGAACGCTTGCCCCGCCTTGCTTCGATATGCGCGTCAACGCCGATATGCTCTTTTGAAAGACACTTTTTGATACCGCTAAACCACTTCGGCTGTGTAAACTCAAAATATCCCTGATAATGTTCCGTACCCGTTTCGGGAGCACGTTCCCGCTGAAAGACCACATAGCGCAAGTCCTTTACGGTTTGCAGGTACTCCATAAATTCTTGTTCGGTTTGCACGGGGTTATTTATCGTAAAGCACCAGTCGCGCGCCTGCGAATTTCTTTTGCCGTCCGTTGTTTCGGATATATCCGTAGCGGACAAATCAATCTTGATTTTGTTATCCATATAGCCCCCGCAGAAAGAAAAGTGTTACAGTGTTACGGGGTGGACTGGTAATACTAAGTCCACCCGCGCACACGGGCGGCTGTCGCCGCCCGTGTGTTGCCCGTTTGGTTACGGATTGATGAGCGTGGCGGGCAAAATGTAAATGAGCGTTTCGTTCTTTCGTTTTCTCCGTTCTTCCGCTTGCCGCCGTTTCTGCTCCCGCCTAAGTTGCCGAAAATCTTTCATAAGTTCCCGCGTTACAAACTTTGTATTCTTGTTCAGAATACCGATTTTCGCTTTGTAGTCGAAAATCACGTCGTCGGTGATTTCCTTGAAAAATCGCGGCGGCAGTTGCGTGTCGCTCTCTTTCATTGCGTTGAGAATGTCTATGTTCTCAAAAATAAGCGCAAGTTTTTCCTTGTGCAATTCGGCAAAGTCTAACTTCTCCATAAGTCCGTTACCTCGCTTTGTCTGTCCTCTTTCGGGAAAAGCGGATAGCGTTCGCATCGCGCAAGCATAGCCGCCTTATTGTTGCCCGTAACCTCTGCGGGCGTGGTATGATAGTTGCCCGTCATACCGTTGTAAAAGTATTCCTTGCCGCTGAAACTATCCACGCAATTATAAATGTTTCCCTCGTGGGTGTATGCCTTTTTCACGGCTAATTTCGCGTTGTCCGTGTCTTTATAGCGGGCATATTGCCGCACGCCCGTAAACTCCAAGCAGTGCCATACCGTTTTCACGAGCCGCCCGTGGCGGTCGTAATAATCGCGCTTGCCTTGTACCTCTATGAGTTTATCCGCGAGAGAACGAAAGCGTTTGTCCGCGCTATCGTCTATCTGCGTGTCAGCCCACATCTGAACGCCGACTTTCCTTTGCCGTTCGATATACCGCAGAAAGTAATCGGCTACCCGTTCGGCGGTCATGGATTTGCGGCTGTCTAATTTACTTTGAATTTCGGGCAGAAAGATTTTCGCATACGGCAGTAAATAGCAGACTTCGTGAACGCCGTCATACAGCCCGATTTTTTCAAACTGTAATTCCATAGACACGCGCGGCATATATCCCAAGCCCCGCGCAATGAAAGTATCGTCCACGACATAGACAAGGTGCCGAACGTGCGGGGCAAGCGAAAGATTATCCCAACCGCCCGCACGCAGCCGCGCAATCTCCTGTTTGCATAAGAGCAGGTCGCTGATCGCGCGCGGCGGTATCATATATTCGCAAGCAAAATGCGCGAGTAATGTTGTTTTACCCACGCCGCGCTCCCCGACAACGTAAGTCAGATAATAGATTTTTTCCATAGGCTACCCCGAAAAGAGAAAGGGAGCGAACGCGCGCGCCCGCTCCCTGCATTGTGTTACTTGCCTTTCGTCGATTTCTTTGCCGCCGGTTTGGGCGGTGCGGCGGGCGGCTTTGCCGTTTCTTCCTTTTTCAG
>USNB01000006.1 GCA_900555875.1 uncultured Eubacteriales bacterium | reverse complement strand
CGATAGACGAAGAGGCGTACGCGTCCGACATAGCGGAGTACGGGCTTTACACATACGAGGAGTTCTCGGAAATCTTCCCGGTCAGTGAAGATGTATTCGAAGCGTTTAACGGCAAATATCTTAAAGTAGCGATAGGGAAAGGGCTCATAACCGAAGCGCGCATAGGCGAGCTTATAGAGAGATATTCGGAGTTCTTCTGACAGACTGCTTAACATTTATTCATAATATTTCTTCCTTTGCCCGCCTCCTCGCACATTATGCCGGGGAGGCGGGGCGCGTTTTAACGCAGGACATGGAAACATCATCGTCAGCTCCTCGATGAGATGGTTTCCGGGGATCATCATAAATTTAGCTGCCGTGACCTGCCTCTCATTGGCAGGTTGGGGAAGACAAGAATAAAATGACCTACTGTGTTCGTAGATCATCGAATTCTGCGCCTGTGGTACGGCAAATTAAGTCATTGCGGTACGAACCGAGTATATCCTGCCGGAAGCCCGTCAGTTGCCGTCCGCCAGGACTAATGCGGCAAATTAAGCCATTGCGGTACGAACCGAGTATATCAAACGGGAAGCCCGTCAGTTGCCGTCCGCCAGGACCGGAGCTTCGGGGGTGACGTACAGCGTGCGGGCGCCGAAGTAGTCCACTTTGCCGGGTGCTGCGCCGCGTTTTTTGTGGACGTCCTTTACGTGAGTGTAGTCGACGGGCACGTTCTCGGAAAGTCGTGCTTTGGAAAAGAACGCGGCTATGGACGCGGCGCGGGCGAGGACGGAGCGGGGAGGCTCTTTGCCGCGCGTCTTTATGATGACGTGGCTGCCGTGGAAGCCCTGGACGTGCAGCCATATGTCGTCGCCTCGCGCCTCTTTCGTTATCTTGTCGTTCTGAAGATTGCTCTTGCCGACGAGCACCGTATAGCCATCGATATCGTAGGCGCGCGGTTCGCTCACCGTTTTTTTTCGCCCGGAAGTCATACTGCGTATATAGCCCTCCGCCTCCAGCTCCTCTGTTATGGCTTCGACGTCGGACAAAGTGCCCGCGCATGCGAGCGCCGTTTCCACGCTCTCGAGATAGTCGATGATGCGTTCGGTCTCCTCTTTCTGTCCGGAAAGGCTGGCAACGGTGCGCTTCTTTTTATGATAGCGTTTGAAGTGCTTTTCCGCGTCTTCCTGCGGCGTGTTCTCGGTGAGTTTTATCGTTACTTGTTCCCCGGTATACCAATCGTCTGCGACGAGGATGTCTTCGCCCTTTTTTATGCGGTAGATATTGGCGGTGATCAGCTCTCCGATCACGCGCTCTCTGTCGTAGTCTGCCGCTGCCGCGATGTCGCGCTCGAAACCGGCGAGCTTCTTTTTTTGTTTTGAAAGGGCTGCAGTCACCGCTTTGCGCGCGGCGGCGAGCGCTGCCGCTTTTTCGTCGCCCGTCCCGCTCGCGGCATAGTAAAAGTCCATGGCGGCGGACAGCGTATCGAAATATCTGCGTTCGCCGTCTGCCGAAGAATAATCGCAGAATGAAAAATCTGCGGGTTTGCCGTCGCGTAAATACACGGTGGGGCGGGAGGGGCGAGATAAAAGGACGCCGCATGCTGCTGACAGACCCACGCCGTCAGATGCGGATATCCCGGCTATCTCCTTTGCCGTTACTGCGGACAGTCCGCGCAGTCTGTTTACCATGACATTCGGCAGTTCATCCGCAGAGCAGCCGGAAGCGAGCGCGTCCGCACGTTCGTCCGAAGGGTCGAAACGCGTATCGTCGCGGGGAGGGCGGAATTCCAGTCCGGGCATGACCGGTCTGCTTTCTTCAAACCCCACGTGCTTGAGGGAATCGGTTATTTTTCCGTTTCCGTCCGTAAGCACGATATTGGAATATTTCCCCATGATCTCTATGAACAGGGTATACTTCTTTAGCTCGCCGAGGTCGCCGCGCGCGGTGATATCCGCCGCGAGTATGCGCTCGAAGGGGAGCGCGTAAATGCGGTTTATCATGCCTCCGCCGATATGCCGCCTGAGATGCAGACAGAATGACAGCGGCACGTCGGTAGCTTTGGGGCGCGACGACGTGATGTAGCAGCGCGGCGCTGTCGCCGCCGTTATGATGATATCATTGTTTTTCCCCCTGGCTCTCACGCAAAGAACGAGCGTCGTTTTGTCGCTCATTATTATCTTGTCTATCCTGCCTTCCGACAGGCAGTCGTTCAGTTCTTCGGCGAGTTTGCCGTAGTTTACAGCGTCTGCGGGCATGCGGTACCTCCGTTCGGATGCGTCATACTACTCCATATTTTAATATAAATACAAAAAAAAGTAAATATGATTTGACATACTTTTTCGTTTATGATAACATATTTAAGCATAATCGAAAGATGTAAAATCAACAGTAGTCAAGGAGCTGCGATGAAGTACACAGTAAGCAGAGAGAAGAGTGAAGTTACGCTTGCTTTCGAAGCCGGCGAAGCGGAGTGGAAGGATGCGGAGAGCAAAGCTTTTGCGCAGACGAGAGGCAAGTATAACGTGCCCGGTTTCCGCAAGGGACATGCTCCCAAACATATGATCGAACAGTATTACGGCGCGGGAGTATTCGCAGACGACGCTCTCGACATCCTCGTTCAGAGCGGCTGGGAAAAATTCCTCGACGATAACGAGAAAAAGGGCGACGATGCCATCGATCCTATCGACAGACCGAGCGCTAACATTGAGTCCATGACGGCTAAGAAGGTGAAGTTCACGCTCAGGTTCCCCGTGCGTCCCGAAGTGGAGCTGGGCGAATACAAAGGTATTAAAATCCCCAAGATAGAGTATAATGTAACCGATAAGGATGTTGACGACGAACTGAAGCGTCTTGCGGAGCGCGGCGCCAAGATCGAGGAAAAGGACGGCGCTGCGGAAAACGGCGATATCGTCAATATCGATTACAAGGGCAGCGTGAACGGAGTCGCTTTTGACGGCGGCAGCGCGGAGAAGTACGATCTCACTCTCGGCAGCGGTACGTTCATTCCCGGTTTCGAAGATCAGCTCGTCGGCGCAAAAGCCGGAGAAGAGAGAGCGGTGAAAGTCACTTTCCCCGAGACATATCATGCCGACGAACTTGCCGGAAAAGAAGCCGTTTTCGAATGCAAGGTCAACAAGGTCAGCCGCAAAGTGATCCCCGAGCTTACCGACGAGTGGGCTAAGGAAGTTTCCGAGTATGAGACCCTTGCCGAATACCGTCAGCATATCGAGGACGGTATGACGGAGAGAAACGATCACCGTGCACGCACCGAGAAGGAAAATGCCGTGATAAACGCAATAGTGGACGGTGCTAAGGCGGATATCCCCGAGGTCATGATCACGTCTTATCTCGACGACATGCTGCGCGACCTGTCCATGAGACTTTACTATCAGGGTATTTCTATAGAAGATTATTTCAAGTATCTCGGTACTTCCGAAGAGGAATACCGCAAAGAGAATCACGACAAAGCGGCGCGCGGCGCGCTCACCCGTCTTTGCATGGAAGAGATCATAAAGCGCGAGGGCCTTACGGCTACGGACGAGGAGGCGGAGGCAAAGTATGCCGCATCCATGCCGGAGCCGGAGGACGGTTCGGAAAAGCGCAAGCCGGATGAGCGCGAGCTTTCGTATCTCAAAAACGAGATAGTGATGGATAAGCTGCTCGACCTGCTCGTGTCTTCTGCCGTTACCGAATAAGCGGATAAGATAACGAGGTGTTTAAATGATAAGAAACGAACTTGTGCCCATGGTCGTGGAGCAGACTAACCGCGGAGAGAGGTCTTACGATCTCTATTCCCGTATGCTCGAAGACCGTATAGTTTTCCTTAACGGGGAAGTGAATGACGTAAGCGCCAATATCGTCATTGCCCAGCTGATATATCTCGAGGCAAAGGATCCCGATAAAGATATCAGCCTGTATATCAACTCGCCCGGCGGTTCGGTATCTGCCGGAATGGGAATATACGACACGATGAACTTTATCCGCCCCGATGTGTCTACGATATGCGTAGGCATGGCGGCGAGCATGGGTGCATTCCTGCTTTCTGCGGGAGCGAAGGGCAAGCGCATAAGCCTGCCCAACAGCGAGATAATGATACATCAGCCTCTCGGCGGAGCACAGGGTCAGGCAACGGATATCGTTATTCAGGCTGAGCATATCAATAAGATAAAGAAGAAGATGACTTCCATTCTCGCTGCGAATACGGGCAAACCGTTCGAGCAGGTGGCAAAGGACGTCGAGCGCGACTATTACATGAGCGCGCAGGAAGCTCTCGAATACGGACTTATCGACAAGATATTCGAGAAAAGAGGCTGATAAAACGTGGATATATTCGATAAAAACAGACATTGCGAATTCTGCGGTCGCAGCGAAGACGAAGTAGGTAAGCTCATAAGCGCGCCGAGCGGAGTCTGCATTTGCGACGGCTGCGTGGAGATATGCAACGATCTGCTCTTTAACGAGCCGGAGGATAAGGCGGAAAAGGGGAATGCTCCCGTACTGCCCGATCTCCCCACGCCGCCCGAGATCAAGAAGAAGCTCGACGAGTATATCGTCGGTCAGGACGACGCGAAGAAGGCGTTATCGGTCGCTGTATACAATCATTATAAGCGCATAAACTACAATGCCGCTCACGGCGACAAGAATAAGAGCGATATAGAGCTTAAAAAGAGCAATATCCTCATGCTCGGTCCCACGGGCTGCGGTAAGACCCTTCTCGCGCAGACGCTTTCGCGCATACTCAACGTGCCGTTCGCAGTCGCAGACGCCACGACGCTTACCGAAGCGGGCTATGTGGGCGAAGATGTGGAAAATATACTTCTCAAACTCATACAGAACGCCGATTTCGACATACCGAAAGCTGAGATCGGAATCGTGTATATCGATGAGATAGATAAGATCTCGCGCAAGAGCGAGAATACGTCCATTACAAGAGACGTGTCCGGCGAAGGCGTACAGCAGGCGCTGCTTAAGATCATCGAGAGCACCGTTGCCAACGTTCCTCCGCAGGGCGGAAGAAAACACCCTCAGCAGGAATGTCTGCAGATAGACACGACCAATATACTGTTTATTTTCGGCGGCGCGTTCGTAGGTCTGGAGAAGATCATCGAGCAGCGTAAAGAAGGAAGCTCCATGGGATTCGGCGGTACCGTAAAGTCCAAGCATGAGATAAGCGTCAGCGAAGCGCTGCACGAAGTTCAGCCGCAGGATCTGATCAAATTCGGTCTTATACCCGAGTTCGTGGGGCGCGTACCCGTTACGGTCGGGCTGAACGCTCTTGACAGGAATGCTCTCGTTTCCATACTTACGGAGCCGAAGGACGCGCTTATAAAACAGTATGAGAAGCTTTTCGAAATGGACGGCATCAAGCTGAAGTTCGAAAAAGAAGCTGTCGAAGCGATAGCGGACAGGGCGATAGAGCTGGATACCGGCGCCCGCGGACTGCGCACTATAATCGAGAACGCCATGATGGATCTGATGTATACCGCGCCGGAGCAGAAGGATATTGAGGCGGTCACTATAACCGCGGACGTAATAAAGAACAAAGCCGCGCCCGTGATAACGCGGAAGGAAGCGGCATAACGGCAGGCTGCTGCAAACATACAATAAAAGGAATATCCTCTTACGCGTAAGGGTATTCCTTTTTTATTGCAATTTTAACCAATGTATGGTATAATACCGCTATGAATGAAAACATTTCGGAAAATCTGGAGCGCATACCGCCCGAAGCCGAACCGTCTTATATCCTCGTAGGAGTGGATAACGCGGTGGTCTTTCCCGGGCATATGTCCTCGTTCAATATCGGTAAAGCCACTTCGGTGAACGCTTTGATGAAAGCGGTCGAAACTAACAGCGAGGTGTTTTTTGCCTATGCTCCTTCGGGCGATACCGCACCGGGTTCCGTATCCCGCGTAGGCACGCTTTCAAAAGTGAAGCAGCTTATCCGCAACTCCAAGGGCGGACTGAGCATAATAGCGTCCGGTATCCGCCGTATGGAGATAAAGGATTTCGTATCGGCTTCGCCCATAGTCCGCGTGACTCTGTCCGAATTCGAAGAGAAGACCGACGACGAGGTGATGATGATAGCGGTGCGCGGTGCGATAAGATCGTCGCTTTTGCGCTCGATGCATCTCTCTCCGAAGTTGTTCGATACGGAGCCGTCCATGGACGATCTCGACGAGTTCGTCGGAGAGATGGCGTCGACCTATTACAACGACAACGACGAACGTCAGGCGCTTCTTGCCATGCGTTCGCGGTATTCGCAGCTTGAGGATATATATGCTCATATCGAGAGATATTGCAGTATCGCATCGATACAGAAAGATATAGAAAACAAAGTTCGCAGCAATATGGACAAAAGTCATCGCGAATACTATCTTCGCGAGCAGATCAAAGTGCTGCATGCCGAGCTGGGCGACGATGCGAGCGAGCTGGACGAGTTCCGCGAGCGTATAGAAAAGAAGGACATGCCGGATTATGCGAAAGAGAAGGCGCTCAAGGAAGTAAATAAAATGAGCCGCATGTCTCCGACTTCGCCCGAAAGCGCGGTATCGAGAGGGTATATAGAGACCATTCTTGCGTTGCCGTGGAACGAGGGCGACGGAGCGGAGACTGATATAGAATATGCCCGCAAAGTCCTTGAAGAGGATCATTACGGGCTGGAAAAGATAAAACAGCGTATCGTCGAATATCTTGCCGTCAGTGCGCTCAAAAAGGATATGAAAGCGCCCATACTCTGCTTCGTGGGACCTCCCGGAGTGGGTAAAACGAGCATAGTGCGATCGATAGCGCGCGCGGCAAAACGCAGGTTCGTTGCCGTATCGCTCGGCGGCGTGCGCGACGAGGCGGAAGTGCGCGGACACAGACGCACGTATATCGGATCCATGCCCGGGCGTATAATATCCGGTATGGAAGATGCGGGAGTATGCGATCCGGTGTTTCTTCTCGACGAGATAGACAAGATGTCCTCCGATTTCCGCGGCGATCCTTCCAGTGCGCTCCTCGAGGTGCTGGATGCAAATCAGAACGACAGATTCAAGGATCATTATCTCGACATGCCTTACGACCTTTCCAAGGTGATGTTCGTTACGACGGCGAACACCGTGGAAACGATAGATCCTCCGCTTCTGGACAGAATGGAGATAATAGAACTCGGCGGATATACGTACAGCGAAAAGCTTCAGATAGCCAAGCGCTATCTTGTCCCGCGCGAGTGCGAGGCAAACGGCGTCCCCGCAGATAAGGTCAGGTTTACCGACGAAGCCCTTCTCTCTATAATAAACCGCTATACGAGAGAGAGCGGAGTGCGTAATCTTCAGCGTGAAATAGCGTCCGTACTGCGTAAGATCGCGGTATCGCTCCTCGAAAAGCCTTCCCGCAGGATTTTCCGCATAACGGAAGATAACGTTTCCGATTATCTCGGAAAAATAAAATATCCCGACGATGAGGCGAACGCGGAAGACGAAGTGGGAACGGTTACGGGGCTTGCGTGGACGAGCGCGGGCGGTACTTCGCTTGATGTGGAGGCCGCGCTGCTCGCCGGCGGAAAGGGCGAGATAAGGCTTACGGGCAATCTCGGCGACGTGATGAAAGAGTCCGCTCAGACCGCGCTTACTCTCGTCCGCGAACATGCCGACGATCTCGGCATCGACCGTTCCGCATTTACCGACTGCGACTTGCATGTGCATGTGCCGGAGGGAGCAGTACCGAAAGACGGACCCAGCGCAGGCGTTACGATGGCGACCGCGATCGCGAGCGCAATGAGCGGAAGGAAAGTCGCTCACGACGTAGCTATGACCGGAGAGGTGACTCTGCGCGGCAAGGTGCTTGCGATAGGCGGATTGAAGGAAAAGTCGCTTGCCGCTCTTCGTCTCGGCAAAAAGCGTCTCATCATACCCAAGGCAAATCTCAAGGATATGGACGAAATACCCGCCGAAGTAAAGAACAGCATCGAGATCGTACCGGTATCGGATATAGGCGAAGTATTTTCCGCCGCGTTGGTGTGACGATGACCGCCGAATTCATCAAGTCGATAGCCGATCTCGGCGTGTACGAAAAGGAAAGCGAGCTTCTCGGAATGCCGGAAATAGCGGTCGCCGGAAGATCAAATGTCGGGAAGTCATCTTTCATAAACATGCTCGCCGGGCGAAAGAATCTTGCAAAGACGTCGTCCACGCCCGGACGTACGCGGCTGCTCAATCTCTTTTCTTTCGGCGACTTTATTCTGGTCGATCTGCCCGGATACGGGTATGCAAAAGCGCCGAAAACGGAGATACGCAAATGGAGCATGCTTACGGACGGCTATTTCGGCAGAACGACGCATCTCGTCCATACTCTCGCGCTCGTGGACATACGCCACGAACCGAGCGATCTGGATAAGCGCATGATATCATATTTGTACGAAAACGGCAGACCGTTTACCGTTATCGCGACCAAAGCGGATAAATTGTCGAGAGCTGCCGCCGGCAGAGCGAAAGCCGTGATAGCCTCGTCGCTCAGGATAGGGCAGGATAACGTGATAGTTACGTCCGCGTCCGACGGAAAGGGCAGGGACGAAGTGTTCTCGCGGATACGTAAGGTACTCGGCGTTCAGAGCGAAGAGATCTGAGTACGGATCCGATGAACGGCGGACGTATTGTGCGGGCTTTGACCGGCGCGAGCGGGTAACCGAGAATTCTACCTCCGAATACTATGTAAGAGAAAGTATCCGGAGGTTTTTCTATGCCGTGCAGAAACGATTGCTGTAAAATAGCCGTGCGCGTCCAGCGTATATATAACGGAGCCACGTTGCTCACTCGCGGGACATTCTCATCCGAACCGTCAAATTTCGTTCCGTCAGCGTATACGCCGCCGCTTACATATATATCTGCGCGCGGAAACGGCGAGGCGGTGATAACGTCGCTGTCCGTTTCATCCGTCGACGGATCGGGCAGATCGCGCGTAAGACTGGCATTTTCGTATGACGTATCGATAATTTACGAGGACGCGGCGGGGGTGCGCGGCATTGCTGCTGCTCGCATAAACGACGAAGCGGATATCCTCATTACGTTGCCCGACGATCCGTATACGCTGTCTGCGTCCGTCGAATTCGCTTCGGTGATAGGAACGCTTCCGCTACCGCAGGCAGAGATGACGGCATGCCGTCGCCTGAACGTAAGAGTGCTGATCCCGTGCGACGTTCTGATATGCACGGCAGGATGCGCGCCGCTGCCGGGCGCCGAGCTGACGGAAGACAGCGTCTGCCGCGAACTCGTATGAATACCGTTTTTTGATCCTTCACGCTTTTTCCCGCTTGCAAATACTTCTGCGTTCTGTTATAATGTCCTTATGAAAGTATATGCAATTAGCGATCTCCACCTGTCCATAAACAATCCCAAGCCCATGAACATATTCGGTCCGGTATGGGACGGTTATCTCGAAACGCTCGAGCGTGACTGGGCGAGAGTAAATGCCGATGATATCGTACTTCTTCCGGGAGATCTGTCCTGGGCAATGCACCTCGAGGACGCCCGGCCGGATATCGGATATGTAGGCGCTCTTGCGGGCAGAAAGGTCATCATACGCGGCAATCATGACTATTGGTGGAAATCCATAACTGCGGTGCGTTCGCTTCTTCCCGAGGGAATGTATGCCGTTCAGAACGACGCGTTGAAAATAGACGATTGCGTGATATGCGGTACGCGCCTGTGGACTACGCCGGAGCCGGGAAGAGATCAGCTTCAGGCGGATAAGGTGATCTATGACCGCGAGCTGATACGCCTGCGTATGTCGCTGGACGCAGCGGCAAAGCTGCGCGGAGAAGGAGATCGTATGGTCGTAATGGTGCATTATCCGCCTTTTAACAGCACCTTCCGTCCGACGGTATTCACCGACGCCATAGCAGAATACGGTCCGGACGCCGTGGTTTACGGACACCTTCACGGCAGCGCGGGCAGAGTGCGTCGCAAGCTCATCATCGACGGCATCCCATACCACCTCACGAGCTGTGACCTCGTAGGCAATAAACTCATCGAGATATTGTGATCGTTTGATAAAATTATACAATAAATGCATGTTATTGCGAGCATTTATCTGTGAATATATGCTAATAAAGATATTTTGATGCAAAGTTATCGATATGCTTGACATTAACCCCTTTTGCGGTGTTATAATTATTTTATAATACGACAGGAGGGTGGATCATGAAAAAAGCGATAACGGTCGCGCTCACGCTGATGGTCATATGACGATGACGGTAATGTGATGCTCTATTTGGCATAACGCATGTAAAAAATATTATAAGATAAGGATAAACGACCCGCGAGGGTCGTTTATCATATAATAAAATATACAATAATAGTATAATTGTATAATTTTGTAAAAAAGCATTGACAAGTCACGTATTTTTATGATTTAATATAATAAAGTGACTGAAGCTGTCATATAAGTTCTGGGAGAAAACGATGTACAAAGCTCATGATATAACGTGTCCGGGGTGCGGTGCGCCGCAAAGCCCGGAAAACAGGATATGCGAATATTGCGGCAGACCCGTTGTGATAACGTCATTCTCGGCAATGGACGGTATGTCGCTGCCTGTGTTGAACAAGTATGCCGCAAGTTATCGCAATACTCTTGCCGCCGATCCGGAGAATACCGCTGCAGGCATATCGCTCGGCATGTGTTGCCTTAAGCTCAGGCTGTACGATAAAGCGGTGAGCGCGTTTGAAAAGGCGATGGAAAGCGAGTTCGATAATGCCGATCTGTATTTTTATACGGCGATAGCGCTTCTTAACGGTACGAAGCCGTTTCTCGTTCCGAGAAAAACGATAGATAAAGCGGAGAGTTACATAAACGCCGCGATCATGATAGAGCCCAAGGCGGTATATTATCTCCTTTGGGCTTATATTCGTTACGATCATCACTATCGCAAGTCGTATGTGATGCATCCCGATCATGCGGAGCTGCTGCGCTCTGCGCACGAGGCGGGACTTGCGGGAGGGGATATCCCGCAGCTGTTCGGCATTCTCGGAACGCCCGTTCCGGACGCTATAAAATAAACTTACGGAGGAAGATCAAATGGGATTTTTTGATTCGACTGATGAGAAGAAAGCTCTTGACGAAGCGGACAAGCTCTTCTATACGCCCGAACAGAAGGCGCTGCTCGACAATTATTTCCGCAACGAGGGTAAGAAAAAGGGCGGCTGTATGGGAGGCAAGAGCAAGCGTATAACGGACGCGGAATATTACGCGAAGGTCATGGAGAAAAAGGCGCAGTTCGACCCCTATAACCGCGCTCTTGCATATCTCGGGATCGACGAGTATTCTGTCCGCGAGATACCGCCCGTTGAGTTTGACGGTTTTCTACTCAGCCGCGAAAACCCTCTGGATAAGCCTGTAATGTGGGGAGACAGCGAACTGTATACCAATATCTACGAGTCCACGTGGTTTTTCTTCGGCGATACGCAGTTCTACGTATATCGGTTGGTCTTCGATATGCTGAGCGGTTCGGTACTCGACGAGTCCAGGGAGATGTTCTATAAGGACGTAACGTCTTTTGCCGTTATAGATCTTTCCGAAGAGGTGAACAATCTTTCCGTAAAGAGCGGCGGCTGCATGGGCGGCAACAAGGTAACAAACAGCAAGAGCATAAAGAAGTTCATGCGATTCCGCATAGTTGTTCCTGGCGAAAGGTCGGGCAACATGGATTACGTAATGACTGCCAATGAAGGACTTTCCGCAAAAATACACGCCATGAAGCAGAAGCTTCGCGAAAAGAAGAATAACGGCTGATGATCACCGAACGTATATATGACGCGGACGACGATGAAATAGACGCGCTTCTCGCGGGAGACGATGTGAAAAAGAACGTCGTGCTGTATAATTCCGACGGCGAGAAGCTCGTCTATGCCGGCAGTAACGTCTGGGTGCCAGAGTCCGCAATAATGACGGAGGAAGAGGAGGAGCGTTTCCGAAACCGTTATTCTCATCCGTCCATAAGCGCGGCAAAGACGGTGCTCCAGCTGATGATCCCGCCGATCCTTATCTTTCTGCGCTTTGTTGCGGGAGCGTACGCGGAGTGGCTGAGCGATCCCGGTCGGCTCATACTTCTCGGCGCCGGCGCTCTGCTCATATACTCGCTTTTGCGGGCAAAGAGCATCATCATATTCTGGGTGCAGGTATATCAGGTAAAAGCGCCCATGGAAGTGCGCGAGCGATGTGCCATGACTCCGACGTGCTCGGATTATATGATACTTGCAGTCAGGAAGTACGGCGCTCTTCGCGGCGTCATAAAAGGAATAGGACGGCTTCGCCGCTGCGACGGTACGCGCTGCGAAGACTGGCCGTAAGGAGAATAAGATGTCCGGGATAAGGATAGCGAGTTTATTGCGCATAGCGGTGGTAGGGATATCCGCTGCGGTATTGTTTCTGATAGCGTTCGACGTCTCATATGACGGCGTAGGAATGTCTATCACTACGTTTGAGATGTGGAGCGGGAGATTCTTTGATTATCTCGAAACGTATGCGGAAGTATCCATGACCACCGAAATGGAGATGTGGAAGATCGCCATGTTGATCATCACCATTGTCGCTATCGTATTCGGGGCGCTCGGTCTGCTTTCAAACGGTTTTTGTTTGCTGTTCGGCGGGAGCGGTATCGTGCGTAAATTCGCGGCATGGACGAGCACGACCGCTCTCAGCGAGACTTTTACACTTGCGCTCGTTCCAGCGGTGATCTTTGTGGTAATGAGCAGGACGATAGAAGGGACGGAAATAGCCGTCGTGCCTTTGGTCATGGACGGCGTACTGATCATTGTCGGTTTTATCTTTGCGGGTGTGGCTAAGCGCTTTGCAAAGCGTTCTGACTGATACTACCGGGAGGGAGATAATATGAACAGAGATAAAGTGATACTGACAGGCTTTGCCGTGGTCTTTACGGCATTGATCTTATTCGGCTTGTTGTATGATTTTAATTTTTATACGTTTACCGATGGATCGCTGCGTCCTATAACTCTCATAACTTTTGGTATGGAGGAATTTGACGGCGCGAAAAAAGCATTGCCGATCGCAGGCGGCATATTTTGTATACTTTCGCTTATATTTTTAATATTTGCGGCGGTCATGTGGATAATGCGCATTTTTATGAATGCGGCAAAATGGACGCAAGTCGCATCCGTATGGGCTTTTGACTCAAGCCTTATATTCGCGATCATAACTGCTTTAGCTTCGGTAATTTGCCCGCTTGTTCTGCATAACATCGATCCGAGCGAAACGTTTGAATATGTAGAGATCGGTAGATTCGTCGTCTGCGCGATTTATGCCGGCATAAGCTTACTTCTTATCATTATCATGAAATTTGTATTTGAAGACAAGGCAAAATAAAAACGACCGGAAAAGATGAAAAGACGGAAGACATCGCGCCTTCCGTCTTTTAATATTGTGTGGCTTTGCTTATCTTTTGCTCATCTTCCCATGCCGTTGCATGAGTCGTAGTTCTCTGCATTCTCGGGGTCGTCGGTGAGCGTGGTCTTGTATGTACAGCTTCCTGCCACCGTGCACGAGTCGCAGGACGCCTGATCGCACGATCCGGCGGCAGGGGAGGATTTTGCTTCCGTTTCCAGCCTTTCGATGTTGCGGTCGATATCTTCGCGCATGCGTGCCGCATGGTCTATCCCGTGTTCCTTTTCCGCTGCTTCGCGCATATTGCGGAATGCGACGGACATCATGAGCTTTATGCGGTTGACCTGGTTGACTTCGCTCGCGCCCGGATCGTAGTCGACGGCGACGATGTTCGCAGAGGGATTGAGCTCTTTGAGCGCCTTCATCACGCCTTTACCCGTGACGTGGTTGGGCAGGCAGGCAAACGGCTGCATGCAGATGATGTTGTTGATGCCCTCGTCGAACAGGTCGAGCATTTCTGCCGTAAGGAACCAGCCTTCGCCCGCGAGGTTGCACAGGGAGACGACTTTGCTTGCCTTCTGCGCCATTACGCGGATATTCGTCGGGTGTCCGAATTTTGTGCCTGCGAGCGCTTTCATCATGGGCTTGCGGAAGTGCTCAACGAGGTCGATGAGGAAGCTGTTTACGACTTTATGCGACAGCTTGCCGTCGAGATAATCGTGCTTGACGGTGGAGTTATAGAATCCGAACATAAAGAAGTCAAGCATGTCGGGGCATACCGCTTCGCCGCCTTCGGCTTCTATGAGGTCAACGACGTGGTTGTTGGCGCCGTAATGGTATTTCACGAGTATCTCGCCGACTATGCCGACGCGCGGCTTGGGCGTGTCGTAGACGGGCAGCTCGTCGAATTCCTTTACCATCTGTTTGCAGTTCTTTGCAAACGTGGAGTGTATGTTCTTGGAGAGATCGTCTGCGATGATGCCCGCCCACTTTTCGTAAAGCTCGTTGGCGCTGCCCTTAACTTTCTCATACGGGCGCACGCGGTAGAGCAGTCTCATCGTGAGGTCGGCATATATCGTCGAATAGATGAACTGCAGCATGAGCTTGAGGTTGACGGGGAAACCGCTGTGTTTCTCGAGCCCTACGAAGTTGAGCGATATGACGGGCACCTGCTCCATATTGATCGCCTTGAGCGCCTTTCTTATGAGCGTTATATAGTTAGACGCTCTGCACGGTCCTCCGGTCTGCGTTATGATGAGCGCGGTCTTGTTCGGATCGTGCTTGCCGCTGAGCAGTTCTTCGATAAGTCCTCCGACGGTGATTATCGTAGGATAGCATGCGTCGTTATTGACGTATTTCAGCCCGACGTCTATAGCAGTCTTAGTATCCTTTACGACTTCCACGTTAAAGCCGAGGGGCTTGAGCGCGGGCTTGTAGAAACGCATATGGAAGGGGGAGAGGTTGGGGGCGATTATGGTGTAGCCCTCTTCCTTCATGTCCTTAGTGAATTCTTTGAACCACACGGGGTCTTTCGGCGCTTCGTGCTTTATGTTGCGTTCGCGGCGCTCCTCCATGACTGCCATGAGCGAGCGTATACGTATGCGCGCCGCACCGAGGTTGTTGACCTCGTCTATTTTGAGCACGGTATACAGCTTGTTCGCAGCGAGCATAAGTTCCTGCACCTGATCGGTGGTGATCGCGTCGCAGCCGCAGCCGAACGAATTGAGCTGTACAAGCTCGAGGTTGTCCTTGCCGCGGACGTAGTTCGCCGCAGAATACAGGCGGGAATGATACATCCACTGGTCGAGCACGCGGAGCGGGTGATGCACTTTCGCAAGGTGCGCGATGCTGTCCTCCGTGAGTACCGCGAAGCCGTAGGAGTTTATCATCTCTGGCATGCCGTGGTTTACCTCGGGATCGAGGTGGTAGGGGCGTCCCGCGAGCACTATGCCGCATTTGCCCGTGCTGTCGAGCATGGCGATCGTTTCTTCGCCCATTTTGCGGATATCTTCTTTGAATTTCTTATCCTCGTCGTATGCCGCTTTTACCGCCGCTTTGATCTCCTTTTTAGGGATATCGGGGAATTCCTGGCACAGCCTCTCATACATGCGCTTGGGCGTTGCAATGGGAAGGAACGGGCACATGAACTTGACGTCGTCGCCGAATATCTCGCCCATGTTGTTGCGTATGACGTCGGGATACGTCGCGACGACGGGGCAGTTATAATGGTTGTCCGCCGTGGGATCTTCCACCTGTTCATACGGCATTCCGGGATAGAATATGAATTTTATGCCCTGGCGCACTAGCGCGGTAACGTGGCCGTGCACGAGTTTTGCAGGGTAACACACCGATTCGCTGGGCATCGTATCTATGCCGAGGTCGTATATCGCACGCGTAGAGCGCGGCGAGAGTACGACGCGGTATCCGAGTTTGTCGAAGAACGTGAACCAAAAAGGATAGTTCTCGTACATATTGAGCGCGCGCGGTATGCCCACGACGCCGCGCGGAGCATTGTCCGCGGGACGCGGTTTATAGTGAGCGAACATGCGCTTGTATTTCATCTCGAAAAGGTTGGGAAGCCGTTCGGGCTTTTCTACATGCACCTTTTCGTCTTCCGCGCCGCGCTCGCAGCGGTTGTTCGTGATGAATCTTCTGCCGTCCGAGAAGTCCGTGACGGTAAGCAGACAGTTGTTGCCGCACTTGCCGCAGCGGCGCGTGTGCTTTTCATATGTGAATTCGCCCAGCTCTTCTTTGCCGATGATGGTCGATCTGTCCTCGCCCTTATGCGAATTGCGGCTTATTATAGCGCAGCCGTAAGCGCCCATAAGTCCGGCCTGAGCCGGGCGGATGACGTCGCGGCCGGTGACTATTTCGAATGCGCGGAGAACGGATTCATTGAGGAATGTGCCGCCCTGAACGATGACTTTGTCGCCCATTTCGGAAAAGTCACGCATCTTTATGACCTTGAAAAGCGCGTTTTTAACGACGGAATAGGCAAGTCCGGCGGATATGTCGCCGACGGTAGCGCCTTCCTTCTGCGCCTGTTTGACGCGGCTGTTCATGAATACCGTGCAGCGCGAACCGAGATCAACGGGGGAGGCCGATTCCAGTCCTTTCTTTGCAAATTGTTCTGCGGTCATGCCGAGAGCCGCCGCAAAGGTCTCGATGAAACTTCCGCAGCCGGACGAGCATGCTTCGTTGAGCAGCACGTCCGTTATGACGCCGTTCTTCACCTTTACGCACTTCATGTCCTGACCGCCGATGTCGAGTATGAACTGTACGCCGGGCAGGATCTCGCTCGATGCCGTCTGATGCGCCATGGTCTCTATCTCGCCGCGGTCGAGCCTGAGCGCGTTCTTGATGAGGTTCTCGCCGTAGCCGGTAACGCACGAACGTCCGATATAAGCGTCGTCCGGCATGAGAGAATATATTTCTTTGAGTATCGCGGAAACGGTCTTGAGCGGGTCTCCGCCGTTGGATCCGTACCACGAATAAAGCAGCGCGCCTTCCTTGTTGATGAGCGCGGCTTTTGTCGTGGTCGAGCCTGCGTCTATGCCGAGGTAGCACGCGCCTTTATGCTCTCTTATGTCCGCGAACGGGATGACCGTTTTTGCGTGGCGGGCGCGGAACTCCTCGAGCTCTTCGGGAGAGGAAAACAGCGGCTGAAGCCTCTGGACTTCGTGGCTCTCCATGGATCTGAGCTTTTCGAGATCCGCTCTTATGTCGTCAGCCGTAAACACTTTTTCGGCAGAGAGCGCCGCGCCCATGGCGTTGAATACCTGCGCGTTATCGGGGAATATGGCTTCTTCGGGCTTGAGCGTTTCGACGAAACGGACTCCGAGTTCACTGAGGAAGAACAGGGGACCGCCGAGGAAGGCCACATGTCCGCGTATGGGTTTGCCGCATGCAAGGCCGGATATCGTCTGATTCACTACGGATTGGAATACGCTTGCCGCGATATCCTCTTTTGCGGCTCCGTCGTTGATGAGCGGCTGTATGTCCGATTTGGCGAACACGCCGCAGCGCGAAGCGATAGGGTATATCGTCTTATAGTTTTTTGCGTATTCATTAAGTCCGGGCGCGTCCGTGCCGAGCAGGCTTGCCATCTGGTCTATGAATGCTCCCGTTCCTCCGGCGCATGAGCCGTTCATCCTTTGCTCTACGCCGCCCTTAAGGTACGTTATCTTTGCGTCCTCTCCGCCGAGTTCGATGGCGACGTCGGTCTGCGGTATGTATTTGCGTATCGACTCGATGCCGGCGATGACTTCCTGTATGAAAGGAATGTTCAGCCAGTTGGAAACGGATATGCCGCCGCTGCCGGTGACAGCGAGCGCAAATCTGTCGTATTTTTCGATCGCACGCGAAAGCACAGTGTAAATCGTGGACTTTATGTCGGAGTAATGTCTGTCATAGCTCGAGTAGAGAAGGGCGCCGTTCTCGTCGAGCACCGCTGTTTTTATCGTTGTCGATCCTACATCCAGACCTATGCGATATTTTTCCATATTTCGATATATATTCTCCCGTGTAAAATAGTGTACTTTGTAATCTTATCCAATAAACATAAACTTTATATTAAAATCATCTGCGGTAATGCCACGGCCGTCATGTGCCGCCGCATTTCAGCACCGCCGAGATGACGGACTTGTTGAAAAAATCTATGCGTTTTGCGACGTCTTCCGGCGATCTTACGTATCCGCCCTGCGCCCATTTGCCTATTATGCCGATCGAACCGTTGAAAACGTATGCGAAAAGATCGTCCGTCTCCGTAACGTCGTTTCCCGCATAGCGTCGCAGACGCAGGTCGTTTGCGTATTTGCGTTTCGCATAGCCCGTTATCCTGCCGATGAGCGAATCTGACGCGAGGTCGTCCATTATGATCGCTACTATGGTGGCATTGTCCTTTACGATATGCAGCATATCGAGGAAAAAGCGATAGTCCAAATCATAGGCGTTTATATCGTCCATTCTGTCGATGACTTTACGGAATATATCGTCCTCGATATCCGCGAATGCGTCGGCTATATCGCAATAATGATTATAAAACGTGCCTCGGTTTATATTCGCGACCCGGCAAAGTTCGGCAACGGTGACCTCTCCGGGTTTTTTGTCCGCAAGGAGAGAAACGAGCGAGTCTTTGATGAGCTTGTCGGTATACCTCGTGCGCGGGTCGTCGGAAGTGATTCGCATTTTGCCTCCGTCATACAGATCGGGCGTAAATGTCCATCCGATGAACATGATACGCCGAAGTGTACAATGTAATGTTTGACATTGAACATGTGTCGATTTATAATACCATTGTATATGTTGTCGCAGCGATTGTCAATGCTTTTAACGGGAGAATCATGAAAAAAACTTTTCTCAAGACCGCCGTGCGCGGAGTGCGGGCGAATACTGCAAAGCTGCTTTCGCTTGCGCTTATCATATTGCTGGGGATCGCCTTCGTGACCGGATTAGGTACGCTGTCGCCGACGATCGAGCGTTCGTTTTCCGACTATCTCACTGCAGCCGGCGCGCCCGATATCATAGCCAAGTGCACGGACGAGTCGGGCTTTTCCGATGAGGAGGCAGAGGCTCTTGCCTCGGCAGACGGCGTGGAGGACGTCATGCCGCTCACGATGGTCGACATGACGGCGGACGGCATAAACACCCGCTTGTATGTGACGAGCGGAGAGTGGACGATAG
>USNB01000005.1 GCA_900555875.1 uncultured Eubacteriales bacterium | reverse complement strand
GCTCGAAAAGGATATCAAGGCGAAGTACGGCGGCGTGACTGCCGACGGGCTGGCTGAAAGCGCGATAAGGACGGTACGCATGCTTGAGCGCGAGAGTTTTTCCGATATAGTGATATCCGTAAAAGCGAGCGACGTACGACTGACGGTCGACGCATATACGACGCTGGACAGGCTGTGCGGTTATCCCCTTCATCTCGGTATAACGGAAAGCGGAGCGGGAAGAGATGCGATCGTCAAATCGTCCGCCGGCATAGGCGCGCTGCTCCTTGCCGGTATAGGAGATACCATAAGGGTATCGCTTACGGGAGATCCGGTGCGTGAGGTCGAGGTCGGGAAGAGCATACTTCGTGCAGTGGGGCTGGACAGAAATTATGTGGAAGTAATATCGTGTCCTACGTGCGCTCGTTGTTTTTACGATCTCGAAGGTCTGGTGAACAAGTGCAAAGCCATCACCGAAGGCGTTGCGAAGCCGCTTAAGATAGCGGTCATGGGCTGCGTCGTGAACGGACCCGGAGAGGCGGCGGATGCGGATGTAGGCATAGCGGGAGGCAAAGACAAGGCGGTGCTTTTCCGGAAGGGCAGCGTTATACGAACTATGCCCGTCGATGAGGCGGAAAAGACTTTTCTCGGTATGGTGGAGGAGCTCGTTCGTGGATGAGTTCAACAAAAAATTCATCGACGCCAATCCGGAGCTGGATTTTGTGCGGTTCATATCTGCGAAGATAGACGCGGATAACGATAAAGTGATACTTTCCGCGGTATACGACCGGTCCCGCGGAGATGAATACGCTCAGTCCGAAAAGAAGGTCAGGGCTGCCGCTGCCGGTTTGTTCCCTCCGTTCGCGAACGTGTCTGTCGTTGCGTCGCCGTCAGTTGCCGGCAGTCGTGAACTGCTTCATACGGCACGCGATTTTTTGCTTAAGGAAAGCGCAATAGTCGCTTCCGCTGCGGACGGAGAGAATATATCCGTGCTTATGGGCGAGCCGCCTTCCGTCACTCTCGTTCTTACTCCCGCGGTGGCGGAATATGCCGATCACGAGAACGTGTGTCCGCGTCTGAAAGAATACATAGATACGATGATGTTCTCCGACGTGCGCGTCAGGGTGACCGTGCGCGATGAAGACCCCGCAGAGATAACCCGTACACTGAACGAGAAAATTTATAAGCCGCGCTTTGCTTATGAGCGTCCGGATGAAGGGCGCGCGATAGATCCTGTCGGCCGCACTCCGATGTGCGGTAAGCTCGTCGAGGGCGAGGCGAAGTACATCTGCGATTGCGTCGAACCCGAATATGTCGTCATTTACGGCGCGCTTCTCGATCTTCGCGAACGCGAATATACTCCGCGCAAACCGAAGGAAGGGGAGACCACGCGTAAATTCGCGTCTTTCGTGCTGGATGACGGAACGGGCAAGATACGCTGCGTATGGTTTCCGACGGCAGATAATAAAAACGCCATAAGTTATCTTGAAAACGGCAGATATTATGTCATGTCCGGCAAGACGGAATATGATGAAAGAGCAAACGACGGCAGTCTGCAGTTTTCAGTAAGGCGCTTTTCGGGATGCGAACGCGCGGAGTTCGAGATCAATAAAGTAGTCCGTCTGCCCGATCCCGATTACAGATATGTCCGCCCGAAGGAATATGTCGCGCTTTCTCAGTCATCTCTGTATGACAGCGCCGAGCCGCGTACAGACGAACCTCTCGTCATATTTGCTCTAATGACGGTGTCGGATAATAAATATCGTCCGGGCGAGTTGATAGAGATGGCGGCAGTTCGCATAGAACACGGTACGATAGTCGAAACGATGGATTCTCTCATTTGTCCGCACGGCAACATGACGGATGATGAGAGAGCTTCCGCGGGGTTGGTCGCAAGCGATCTGAAAGGTAAACCTTATTTTGAACAGATACTGCCCGATTTCTACAAATTCTTTACGGGCAGAACGGTAACGGCGTTCCCGCTCGACGCGAACGTCTCCATGCTCAAGGGGTATATGGATAAGCTTCATATACCGATGCCGGAGACGGCGGATATGACGGTATTCGCCTCTTCTCAGGAATTACGACGGGTAAGACCTAAAAATACGAGAAGAGCGTACCCGATCGCACTGGCTTACGCAAAATTTTTGACAAATATGCATTAAACGCTTGCAATAATCGTTCGGATATGGTAAAATTTATTTACTTGAATAGTATAAGCTATAAGAGTGGGCTGCAGTCCGCTCTTAACTTTTATGAGGGACATCATGGCAGATAAGATCGACAGGATCTTCGATACGATAGACGCGGCGGTACGCGGTCTGGGGTGCGAGGTCGTGGATGTTGAAAAACGCATCGAGTACGGAGAAGTCCATATCACCATATATGCGGATAAGCTGCCCGAGGGCATCAGCCTGGATGACTGTGAGCGACTGCATTATGCGATAGAACCGCTTATCGACGAACTCGATCCGACGGACGGAAGGCCGTACGTTCTCGAGGTGTCGTCGCCCGGTCTCGACCGGCCGTTAAAACGCCAGCGCGATTTTGAACGCAATTACGGCAAGGAAGTGGAAGTGCGTCTTTATGCTCCCGTCAAAGGGCATAAATCGTATGAAGGAGTGCTCAGACAGCGCACGGACGGGTACGTGCTCGTCGAATGCGACGGAGAGGACGTTAAAATCGAAAATACCCGTATAGCGGCGGTAAAACCGCTCGTAAAATTCGACTAATTCCGGAGGAAATACGATAAAATGATCAACAAGGAGTTTTTTACGGCTCTCGATCTGCTCGAGAAAGAGAAAAAAATACCCAAAGAAGTATTTATAGAAGCGCTCGAAAGTGCGCTTGCTCTTGCGTATAAAAAGCAGTACGGTACTTCCAAGGCTATCGAAGTCCTGCTTTTGCCGGAAAAGAATGCGTTCAAAATAAACGCTTACCTTACGGTCGTGGAGGAAGTGGAAGATAAAGACACGCAGATAAGTCTCGAGGATGCAAAACTGATCGACAGAAAATATAAAGTGGGCGACAGGATCACCGAAGAAGTAGACAGCAAAGAATTCGGCAGGATCGTCGCTCAGAATGCGAAACAGGTCATCATGCAGAAGCTGCGCGACGTGGAGAACAGCGTGGCGTACGAGGAACTTGCGGAAAAAGAGGACGATCTGCTTACGGTGGTCGTGCGTCGCATAGACGGTAAATACGTCTACGTCGAGATCAAGAAGCTCGAGGCGGTGCTTGCACCCAACGATCAGCTGCCTAACGATAAATTCTTTGTGGGCGAGCGTATAAAAGTATACGTCAAAAAGATCCGTCAGGGCAGCCGCGGACCGATGGTACAGGTGTCGAGGACGGCGCCCGGATTCGTCCGTAAGCTGTTTGAAATGGAAGTTCCCGAGATAAAGACCGGTCAGGTAGTCATAAAAGGTCTCGTCAGGGAACCCGGCTATCGTACAAAGATGGCGGTTTACAGCGAAGATCCCAATATCGACGCCGTAGGCGCGTGCGTAGGAAACAGGGGACTTCGGGTGAGCAGCATCGTGGCAGAGCTCGGCGGAGAAAAAATAGAGATCATTCCCTGGTGCGACGACATACTCGAATTCATCGCCCGTGCGCTTTCTCCGGCAAAGGTCATCATGGTAGAGGCGAACGAAGAGGAGCGTAACGCGAAGGTAATAGTCAAGGACGATATGCTCAGTCTTGCCATCGGTAAGGACGGACAGAACGCCCGTCTTGCGGCTCGTCTTACCGGCTGGAAAATAGACGTTCGTCCTTATTCCGCTTATATGAAGCAGAAGCAGGAAGAGGAAGAGGCGGAGGCAGTTGCGGAAGCCTCTGAAGCGGAAGCAAAGATCCCGGACGACGATGCGGAAGCGTCTTCGGAGCCGGCTGCAGATGCTGCCGAAGGATCGGATCCCACGCCGGAGAGCTGAAAAGGAGCAGAACAATGGATCCGCAGAGGATGTGCATCGCCTGCAGACAAATGAAGAACAAACGCGAGCTCGTCAGGTGCCGGGTTACTCCGGAACATACCGTAGAAGTCGATCCGACGGGCAAGAAAAACGGCAGAGGCGCATATATATGTTCGTCGCCGGAGTGCCGGAAAAAAGCTCGTAAATGCGATCTGCTGTCCAAAGCGCTGGGCGTAGGCGTCCCTCCGGAAGTGTACGATGCGCTGGACGCGGTATGGGAGGACAATGGCTGACGCATCCGTTTATCTCGGGTTTGCCGTACGGTCGGGAAAAATCGTTTACGGCATAGACAATATTGAAAGATGCAGAAAGCGCATT
The DNA here is from genome assembly GCA_900555875.1 of uncultured Eubacteriales bacterium. Classification (GTDB taxonomy): domain Bacteria; phylum Bacillota; class Clostridia; order Christensenellales; family Pumilibacteraceae; genus Protoclostridium. The sequence continues at coordinate 15,336 of USNB01000005.1, read as the reverse complement.
TATGCGCTCGTGCTCTGCCGGACGGCGTCGGGCAACCTTGCGGATAAGGCGAAAAGATTCGCCGAAAGACGCGGTTTGCCGCTCGTCGTTACGGAAGAGCCGTTGGAGGATATCATATACAAGAGCAACTGTAAGATCATCGCTTTGCTTGACGGGAATCTCGCAAAAGCGGTAACGGAAGTGATCGGGAGGTAATATGGCACAGGAACAGAAACAACTTACTACCGCTGACGTTTTGAGAAAACTGTATGCCCAGACGGACGAGAAGGGCGATTTCTTGGCGTACCGTTCGGAAATAGAAAAGCTTCAGAGTAGGATGGGCGCTCTCCTCGGCTCCTGCCGCGAAGTGGCGCGCAGCGTCGAAAGAGCCGCTGCGGAAGAGAGAGCGAAACAGGCTCCGCCCGCACAGCCTGCGGTGCAGCATGAGCAGAAGACCACGAAGGTGATAAAACCGGAACCGACGCCCGAGCGCAAAAAGCCTGCGGTTCAGCCGGCGCCTGCTGGCGCATCCGCGCCGTCGTCCGCGGCTCCCGGACAGAAGCCCAAGCCTGCGGTGCCCAATTACGTAAGAGGCGTTGCCAACGTCAATCTTCGTCCTGAGCCTCGCAAGAGACCTTCTTCTCAGCAGGGAAAGCCCCCTTATCGCCAGGACGGCAGAACGCCTTCCGACAGATCTGTTCCTTCCGTGCGTATCGCGCCTCCTCCCGCGCAGATGACCGCACCCAAGACGAGAAAGACCGGTGAAAAGAAGAAGGAAGGGGCTAAACCTTTTGAAGAAAAGAAAACGATGACCAAGCGCACGCTCATACGTAAGGGATTCATTCAGGACGAACTGGATGACGACAGAGTGAGGGTGCGTAAGCTCAAAAATAAAAAGAAGGGCGATGTTCCCGCAGCCGCCCCTAAAGTGATAGACAACGTTACGATCACGACCAATCAGGTGACCGTAAAAATGCTCAGCGAGCTTATCGGCGTTCCCGCGCAGGATATCATGAAGAAGATGCTCATGATGGGCGGCGCACCGGTGACTTCGATAAATGACGTAGTGGATTTCGAGACGCTGTTCCTTGTAGCGGATTCTTTCGGCGTGACGCTCAATCAGAAACTTACGCAGTCTCAGGAAGAGCTTGCCGAGGCACTGCACGAAGAGGCGGACGACGAGAAGGATCTCGTACCCAGACCTCCGGTCATTACGGTCATGGGTCATGTCGACCACGGTAAGACCAGCCTGCTCGACGCGATCAGAAAAACGGACGTCGTTGCGGGCGAAGCCGGCGGCATAACGCAGCATATCGGTGCATATTCGGTCACATGGGAATATGAAGGCAAAAAACGTCTGATAACCTTCCTCGATACCCCCGGACACGAGGCGTTCACCGAGATGCGTGCGCGCGGTACGAAAGTGACGGATATCGTTATTCTCGTAGTGGCGGCGGACGACGGTGTGCAGCCGCAGACGATAGAGGCGATAAACCACGTCAAGGCGGCGGGCGCGCCCATGATAGTCGCAATAAACAAGATAGATAAGCCGGGCGCGAACCCCGAAAAGATCAAAGAAGAATTGTCTCAGCACGGTGTGATAACCGACGAATGGGGCGGTGATACCAAGATGGTGCCGATATCTGCCAAAAAGAATATCGGGATCGATACGCTCCTCGAAGAGATACTTTTCCTCGCGGATCTCAATAATTACAGAGCAAATCCCAACCGTAAGGCTAAAGGCGCGATCATAGAGGCTCGTCTCGATAAAGGAAAGGGTCCGGTCGCGACGATCCTCGTTCAGAACGGTACGCTGCACAGCGGCGACGCCGTTGTATGCGGACTTACTTACGGCAAGATCAGGAGCATGACGGATGCGAACGGAAAGATAGTCAAAAGCGCGCTTCCGTCTACAGCGGTGTCTGTCATGGGCTTGTCCGGCGTTCCCAATGCCGGAGACGACATGTGGGTCGTTGACGACGAAAAGACCGCAAAAGAGATCGTAGACGGCAGGATAGAGCGCGATAAGATAGCTCATGCTTCCGACAGGGCGATAAAGAGCTTCGAGACGAATGTTCTCAAGGATCTCAATGTCATCATCAAGGCGGACGTCCAGGGCTCCGCAGAGGCGCTCAGATCGTCCATCGCGAAACTTGCTAACGAGGAAGCCAAGGTCAACATCGTTCATTGCGGAGTGGGTGCGATAAACAAGTCGGATATGATGCTTGCGGAAGTCACGAATGCGTTCGTTATCGGGTTCAATGTCAAGCCGGATGCCGAAGCTCGCATAATAGCCGAGCATTCCGGTATAAGAACGGGCACGTACAGCGTCATTTACGATGCGATCGACGCGATCGAAGCTGCGCTCAGCGGTATGACGGAGCCGAAGTATGAGGACAGATATACCGGTAAGGCGGAAGTCAGAAACATATTCAAGATATCGAGCGTGGGCACCGTCGCCGGTTCGTATGTGCTTGACGGAAAGATCCAGAGAGGCTCCAAGGTGATAGTGAAGCGCGGCGGAAAGACGATATACGAAGGCAAGCTCGGCGGCTTGAAGAGATTTAAGGACGACGTCAAGGAAGTTGCCGCTGGATTTGAGTGCGGTATTTCCATAGACGGTTATTCCGATTTCGCGGAAGGCGATGAGATAGAAGCGTATATCTCGGAGAGAATCAAGTAATGAGTTACAAAACGGACAGGGTCGCGGGCGAAATAATCAGGGAAGTATCCGGGATAATCCGCGATAAGGTGCATAATCCCAAGATCCCTTTCATGACTACCGTAACGGCGGCAGAGGTCTCGAAGGATCTCAAATATGCCCGCATATACGTCAGCGTGATAGGAGACGAGGCGGGCGCGATAGAAGCGCTCAATTCGTCTGCGGGATTTATCCGTCATGAGCTTGCGGCGCGTCTGCGCAATATGCGTACTATTCCGGCGCTTACGTTCAGGATCGATTCTTCGGGTGAATACGGCAGAAAGATCGATTCGATACTTAAGGAAATTTCCGAAAATGAACACCATTCTTGAAGTTATAGAAAGTGCGCGTTCCGTGCTTATATGCGGGCATGTCCGTCCGGACGGAGATTGTCTCGGGTCGGCGTATGCGCTCAGGGAATATTGTATGGGGCTGGGGAAGACGGCGGACGTCTGCAGCCCCTCTCCCATACCTGAGTCCTACATGTTTTTGAAGGACAGCGGCAAATTCAACGTCATAACGCGCAAAACTTATGATCTGTTTATTGCCGTCGACTGTGCGACGCATGAGCGCATTGGCAGGCTGGACGGCTATTTTCGTTCTGCCGAAGATACGATCTGTATAGATCATCACGAAGGGCACGCAGGGTTTGCCGATTACAATATCGTCAAAAGCAATGCCTCGAGCACGTGTGAGATAGTGTTCGATCTTCTGGAGCCGACCGGCAGGATAACGAAGGAGATAGCGGATTATCTTTATGTCGGACTGTCCACTGATACCGGACATTTCATGCACAGCAATACCGATCGTAAAGTTTTATATACCGCATACCGGCTTGCCTGTCTCGGCGCCGATTGTCACGGCATTGCGACTGAATTATATCGCAGCAGAACAAGACAGAAAACCATGCTGATCGCAAAGTCGATAGAAGCGATGCGTTTTTACATGGACGGTAAAGTTTGCATGATCCCCATGACGCAACAGCTTCTCGATGAGTGCGGGATCAGTTCGAACGACACCGAGGGCATCATCGATTATGCGATATCCGTAGTCGGCGTGGAAGTGGGAGTAAGCCTTTGCGCGGAAAAGGAGAATGAGTTCAAGGTGAGTTTTCGCTCACGCGGACGGCACGTCAACGATATTGCCGCAGTGTTCGGAGGAGGAGGGCACATCTACGCTGCCGGCTGTCGTGTCTGCGGAAAGCTCGAGGATGTCATAGATAAGATACTCAAAGCCATAAGGGATACCGAATGAGTCTGTCGGGTATTGTCAACATATTCAAGCCTGCGGGCATTTCAAGTTCGCAGGCCGTCGGAAAAGTGCGCCGTGCTCTGGGGGAACGCAGAGTGGGGCATATGGGTACTCTTGATCCTATGGGCAGCGGAGTGCTTCTTATGGGCGTTGGCAAGTGCACGCGCCTTTTTGACCATTTTCTCGGTAAGAGCAAGACGTACGAAGCGTCGTTCAGATTCGGTATCGCGACGGATACTTTGGACATAACGGGCAGAATGACCGATCATACGGATAAAATACCCACTATGTCAGACATAAATGATAAACTTTCGTCTTTTATAGGCAGACAAATGCAAATGCCGCCGCAGTACAGCGCAAAATCAGTCGGCGGTGTGCGCGCGTACGATCTTGCCAGGAGCGGCAAGATCGCGGATCTGACCGAATCGGAAATAGAAATATACGATTTCGCGCTGCTCGGACAGACAGGCGAAAACGAATATATGTTTTCGATAGACTGTTCTTCCGGCACATATATCCGTTCGCTTTGCCGCGATCTTGCGGAGTCTCTCGGTTCGCTTGCGACGATGACGAGCATAACCCGTACCCGCTGCGGCGATTTCCTGCTAAAGGATTCCGTACCGCCCGATGAGGTTACCGAAGAGAACATTATCCCTCCCACGGTCGCGCTTTCGGCTTTGCCGTCATACGTCGCCGATGAGGGGCAGTATAAGAAGCTTGTGAACGGCGTGCCGGTCGCAGCGTGTGACGCTCCGGACGGAAAATTCGCTTTGTATTGCCGCGGCGAATTGCTCGGAATAGCGGAATGCGGCGTTCGCGGGATAAGAATAGTCACATATTTGAAGGAGGATCTTTCGGAATGACCGTAGTGGAATTCGGAAAACCGTCTGAAGATAAGTTTTGTCTTGCGCTCGGTTATTTCGACGGAATGCATCTTGCGCATCGCGCGATACTCGATGCGGCCGTCGCGAAAGCGCATGAGCTTGGCTGCCGCGCTGCGATATCCACATTCGCGGACAGTCCGGGCGGAAAGATCCCGATATATCCTTATCACGAGCGTAAGCTGCTGTATGAAGAGTGCGGTGCAGAAATATGTCTTACGATGTATTATGCCGGTATATGCGGGGAAAAGGGCGCTGAATTTTTTGCGAAGCTCATGAGTCTGTATTCGCCCGTTCATCTCGTCTGCGGAGAGAATTATACGTTCGGCAGCGATCTGCTCGGAGTGTGCGAGCTGGAAGAGCTGTGCGGATCGGCGGGCGTAGGACTGACGGTCGTGCCGACCGTATATTACGGCGGAGTGAAGGTCTCGAGTACCGCGGTGAAAAATTTTCTTCTTGCAGGCGACATGGCAGCGGCGCGGGCAATGCTCGTGACGCCTTATCACATAAGAGGAGATGTCGTCAGTGGCGACGGCAGGGGACATAATATAGGGATCCCGACGATAAACATGCGTTTTCCCTCAGGCGTTACAGAGATCAGGCAGGGCGTGTACGGCACGTATGCCGAGCTTGGCGGGAAGAGATATCGTGCGGTGACCAATGTGGGACCGCGTCCTACGTTCATGCAGAATAAATTTGCGGTCGAGACTAATCTTATCGGATACGAGGGCGGCAGTCTGCTGCACGAGCGGGCGACGGTATATTTTTACCGTTATCTTCGCCCTATACGAAAATATGCGGATGCTGCGGCGCTTGTCGCCCGTATACAAAAAGACAAGGAGTGGAAAGATCTGTGCTGAGAGTGGGACCAAGCGGAAATTCGCTGTCATTTTACGAAGAAGGGCATAAACGTACCAAGGAAGCGGCGGAATGGCTGCATGGAAAGAAACTGACCGCTTACGAATATTCGTTCGGGAGAGGCGTGCGCATAAGCTCCGACGCTGCGGCAGAGATCGCTTCCGAGTTTGCGAAATACGATATCGAGATCAGTTCTCATGCTCCGTATTATACTAATTTTGCCAATCCCGACGATGAGATGATCGCAAAGTCGATCGACTACGTAAGGCAGACGATACTTGCCGAGCATATGTTCGGCGGAAAGCGGTCTGTATTTCATCCCGCATCCTGCGGAAAGGCGGAAAGACGCGATGCCGTCGCCAGAGCAAAGGCAAACATCGAAAAGCTGGTCGAAGCGCTGTCCGATATCGATTTCGATTACATACTCTGCCCGGAGACCATGGGCAAACTCAATCAGATAGGGACCGTGGAGGAGATCCTCGATTTCTGCACGGTGGATGATAAGCTGTATCCTTGCTTCGACTTCGGGCATATAAACAGCTATACGCACGGAGGGATAAAGGGATATGACGACTATAAGCGCATAATAGACATGACCGCCGATAAACTCGGCGACAGAAAGGCGAGCGCTTTCCATGTGCATTTTTCGAAGATCATGTACGGAGAGAAAGGCGAACTGAAACATCTGACGTTTGCGGATGAAAAGTACGGACCGGAATACGAAGGTCTGGCAAAGGTGATAGAGGAATACCGCATATCGCCGTTCATTATATGCGAGTCGGACGGCACTCAGGCGGAGGATGCGATGACTATGCTTGCAGTGCATGAGCGGCTGGCTGCGGGGATGTGACGGGATAAAGATCCATTCAACGCTTTACACGGCGGGAATGTTGTGATATAATTACTGATATGTACGGATCTCTATTTGAAAAAACAGATGCCGTCGTTATCTTCGGCGGATCCAACAGATCATACTTTACCGGTATGGAGACGTCATTCGGCTGCGTGCTTCTTCTGCCCGAAGCCAGGATATTTTTTACCGATTTCAGGTACGAAGTAGCTGCGCGCGCCCGCGTGTCCGAGGGTACCGAGGTCGTTATCACGACGCGTGAAAAACTGTATCGGCAGATCGCCGAAAGGCTGACTGCGGCGAAAGCCGGATCTGTCGGCTACGAAGAGGACATACTTACGGTATCAGAGTTCAAGGAGCTGAAGAAAGCTCTTAACGGTTTTACTCTTCGTCCCGTATCGTCTGCCGTCGCAATGCTTCGTATGGTCAAGACGGAAGCTGAGATAGAGCGCATGAAAAAAGCTCAGTCAATTACAGAGAGGACGCTTTCCGCAGTGCTCCCTCTGCTAAAAGCGGGAGTAACGGAACGAGAGATAAGCGCGGAGCTTACGTACAGATTTCTGAGATCGGGCGCAGACGGGGTTGCATTCGATAACATAGTCGCGTTCGGCGAGAATTCGTCCGATTGCCATCATTCTGCGGGCGACCGCAAGCTGGAGCGCGGCGACGTCGTACTGTTCGATATCGGCGCAAAGGCGGACGGTTACTGTTCGGACATGACCCGTACGTTCGTGTACGGCGAACCGACGGGCAGGATGACCGAGATATACGATCTCGTGCTCACGGCTCAGCAGAACGTGCTCAGATTCCTCAAGGCGGGTATGAGCGGCAGGGAGGCGGACAGCATAGCAAGGGAGCTGTTCCGCGCCAACGGTTTCGAACGTGAGTTCGGGCATTCGCTCGGACACGGCGTCGGGATAGATATCCACGAAGCGCCCGGGCTCTCGTCAAACAATTACGATGCGCTTCCCGAAAATTGCGTCGTGACCGTAGAACCGGGCTTGTATCTCGATAAATTCGGCATACGCATAGAGGATATGGTGGTCGTTAAAAAAGACGGTATAGAGAACTTGACAAACTTCGCCAAAAGTATTATCATATAAAAGGCGGTTTTCCGAGGCGCGTCCGGCGCGTATGCCCGCCTTAAGCGAAAAGACATATACAAGGAGATTTTTATGGTAGCAGGTGATTTCAGAAAAGGCACTACGTTCGAAAAGGACGGTAAGGTATTCCGCGTCGTGGATTTCCAGCACGTCAAGCCCGGGAAGGGTTCTGCGTTCGTCAGAACAAAGTATAAGAACGTCGTAACGGGTCAGGTCCTCGAGGAGTCCTTCAGCCCGACGGACAAGTTCCCCGAAGCGAGGATAGATACTAAATCATATCAGTTTCTTTATGCTGACGATGATTTCTGCTACTTCATGGATCCGGAGACTTTCGATCAGATAAGCATAAACATAGATGATTGCCGCGATGCGCTCAAATACATCATTCCCGAAATGATGGTGTCCATTCAGTCATACAAGGAAGTACCGTTCAGCGTCGATCCGCCCAACTTCGTTGAGCTCACGATCGCGGAGACGGAGCCCGGGATACAGGGGGATACGTCTAAGGCGGGCAATAAGCCTGCCACGCTCGAGACGGGTGCTGCGATCCAGGTGCCGCTGTTCATCAATATCGGCGACAAGATCCGCGTCGATACGAGAACGGGCGAATATATGTCGAGGGTGAAGTAAAATATCATAGTAAAATTGAAAATACTCGGCGTCGCTGCCGGGTATTTTTCGTATGATGAGCGGATATGGACGAACGACTTAAAAAACAACTTACATTCGTGCTCGAGATCGATAAGGCGAAAAACGTCTTTAGGCAGACGCACATCAGCGGACGCGGACGGAGAGAGAACGACACTGAGCACTCGTGGCATATGGCGATAATGGCATACCTTCTCAAAGAGCATTCGGATCGCGGCATCGATATCGCCAAGACGATGATGATGTGTCTCATCCACGACATTGTGGAGATAGACGCGGGCGATACATATGCGTACGATGCGGACGGGCTGAAGACTCAAAAGGAGAGAGAAAATGCGGCAAAACGGCGCATATTCTCCATACTTCCCGGCGATCAGGCGCGGGAATTGACGGCGCTGTTCGACGAATTCGAGGCGGGCGAGACGCCGGAGGCTGCGTTTGCGCATGCCATGGACAATATCCAGCCTCTCTTGCTCAATGACAGTAACGACGGCATGGATTGGAAAGAGCACGGAGTGACTGCGGACAAGGTGCGCGCTCGTCAGGAAAGGACGAAGCAGGGTTCGGAAACACTGCACGGGCTTGCGCGCGATATAATAGCAAAAAACGTAGAAAAGGGGAATTTAAAAGAATGAGCGAACTCAGGAATATACCTAACGTTGGCGCAGCGACGGAGCGCGATCTGATCGCGATGGGGTATAAGACCATGGAGTCGCTGAAAGGCAAGACCGCGGAAGAGTTGTACTCCGAGGAGTGCGCTTTGCGCGGCACGACGATAGACAGATGTCAGCTCTATTTGTACAGAGCCGTCGTGTATTGGGTCAATGCCGACGATCCGGTTCCTTCGAAATGCCCTTGGTGGTATTGGAAGGACGAATATGTTATGCCTTCGCCCTGCGGCGCTGTGTGTTCGGATTGCGCTCGTTTTCCGTCCGAGTGTGCGGGTTGCCGCAAAATAAAAGGGAAGGTGTATTGGCTGAAATATGCAGGCGGCGATGTGTGTCCCGTATATTCCTGCTGTAGGTCGGTCCGCGGATTCGATACATGCGGCGATTGCGATAAACTGCCGTGCGAAAAGTTCGTGAAAGACCCCACGATCTCCGACGAGCAGAATGCAGCCAATTTGAAAGCGATGGTTAGTAGATTAAAAGGGGATAAACGCGAGTAATATGTCTGACATAGCTGATAAACCGACCCTTTAATGCAGCAAAAGTTGGATGATAAGGTCAGGCGACATGCGCAGATCTGTGATTTTGTTTTGAATTCGCGGCTGACAAATGCGTGCGAGATATGATGTTCCGCAAGACTGCATGGCTTGGGCTGCACATAGTCTTGTGCCATTGCTTTTATATGGGCGGCTGAGACGTTGATCTTTTTTTAGACCCGGCGATGGGGAATGTTCGCTTGCGCGGCGGGAACGTCTGTCGGATCTGCGGTTGCACGGTTTTTCGTCGTCCGTGGGAGCCTGCGATCGGCTGTATACGCGTGATCCATTTGTTTTATATCGGTAAATGTTGTTATACGGGAGAAATGTTATGAACGATTATCGGATCGTAGATCTTAAGAATTGGGAACGTGCGGTGCATTGCGCCGTTTTTCGCGATTATATCGAGCCGTGTTTCTGCGTGACGTTCGACGTCGATATAACCGGTTTTTATAGGCGTATAAAGAGAGAAAAACTGCCGTTTACTTTTGCTATGATATACACCGTCGCTCGTTGTGCGAACGGTATAAAAGAGTTCAGGTATCGCTTTTATGACGGAGATGTGGTATTGTTTGAAAAGGCGGACACGGCTTTTACGTATCTCAACAGAGATACGGGACTCTTTAAAGTAGTGCGTGTGCCGTTTTTCGGTGATATACGCGAATATTGTGGGTGCGCGAGATCTGCTGCGGAGAATCAGACCGACTATTTTACCGGACCCATGGGAAACGATATTTTCCAATTTTCTCCGATGCCGTGGATAACTTATCGTCATATTTCTCATACGATATCAGGTAAGAAGGATGCTGCGACGCCGCTTTTCGATTGGGGAAAGTATTATGAGGCGGGCGGAAAAATGCTGCTTCCGTTTTCTGTACAGGTCCATCATTCGTTTGTGGACGGGCTGCATGTGGGTATGTTTGCGGATCTGTTGCGCGAGGCTCTGGAATAGCCGATGCCGTAAGCGATGCATTCAAAAAATTCGCCCGCGAAATGTCTTCGCGGGCGATGATCTTTTTTCGGCGGCATGATGTCGCTTTCTGAGATTCAGAGCTTTGAGAGTTCTTTTTCTATGTGCGAAGCGGACGCGTCATTGAGCATAAAGCCGTTTTTGACGTCCGCTTTCGGACAGACGGAGCGCATGTGCTCCGCCGTTTTTCCCATACCGCTTCCGCCGGACGTCGCGAACGGGATGACGGTCTTTCCCGAAAAGTCGGCGGACTCGAGGAAAGTGTCGATGATGTTCGGTTCCTTGTACCACCAAATGGGGAAGCCTATAAATATGATGTCGTAGCCTGCGACATCCGGTATGTTTGCTATTACGGGGCGGGATTTCGGATCGTTACATTCTATCGAGCTGCGGCTTTTTTTATCCGTCCAGTCGAGATCCGCACTCGTGTAAGGTACTGCCGGCGAGATCTCGCACAGATCCGCTTTTGCTGCGTCTGCAAGTTTTTCGGCTGCGCGTCTGGTAGTGCCGCTGCATGAAAAATAGGCGACAAGCTTTTTCATTCGATATTACCTCCTTGTAAAAGCGTTTGGAGACGCTTTTCCTTTTTGTTATATGCCGAGGATCAGGATTTGTCAACCGATTTTTATGATTTGCGGCAGGCTCAGTCTTCGGAGATCACGGATCTCTTGGCGAGGTGAGACCGGACAATGTCGAAAATGTCAGCGGATCTGCGATACCGTCCGGTTCGAGCCCGGATTCGGCCTGGAACAGCTTCAGTGCATTTTCCGTTTCGCTGCCGAATATTCCGTCCGGAGTGAGCGGATACAGCTTGCTGAGCAGCTTGTATTGCATGTACGACACTGCGCTTCCTGAGCTTCCGCTGCGCAGCACATATGCCGAGGGTGAGGGCAGGACGAGTTTTGTCCATGTTCGGCTGCCTATGACGCCGTCCGCAGACAGCCCGTTGATGCGCTGGAATTCCTCCGCTGCCACGCGCGTATCGCCTCCGAATATCCCGTCCGGATCGGCGGGAAAGCCGTGCAGTGTCAGGTAATATTGAGCTATCTTTACATACGCGCCCTCGTCTCCGCTGCGAATGATCGGGTATGCCGACGGATCGCCTTCGTCGGCGTACTCGCTGTCCGTGAATTCGCATATTCCGGATGCTGCGGCGTATCCTATCGATTTTTGCCAGTCGGGATCGAGCATCAATCTTGCTTCTCGCAGATTTGTCATGAAGCCTGCTTCCACTAATGTGGACGGGCAAAACACGGAACCGAGTACTCCGATATCGGTGAGCGTGGATACTTCCCGGCCGTTAGTCTGGAGCGAATCGTCCGCGATACTTCCGAACACATCTTCGGACAGTTCTTTTGATGCTGCGGCGTATCTTGTCTGCGCCGAATAATAGGTAAACATTCCTGCCGCGGAATTGAAATTCCGTCCGCTGCCGAACGCATTGTATGCAAATGTGATAAGAAGGTTTATTCCGGAATAATTGGCGCGCCGCACTCTTGATGAAACCGAAGTATCGGTTACTTCGGGATGCAGGTCGAAAGTGCGGAATCCGCTGCGAAGCAATGCGATGGCGCACATTATTTTTGCCGGGCGATTGAATTCGTTTTCGTAAATGCTGCGGTCGAGATACGGCATTACGGGCGTGCGCTTACCGTTTGTCGGCGGATCAATCCCGTGTTCGTCGTTTACTCCGATAAGATATTTCGATGCGTTCATAGTCACTATTTATGTCGACGGTTGTCGATGTGTTCCGAAGTTATCATAGCGGGGGATCGCGGGAAATATAATGCGGTATGCTTGAGCTTCGGTCTATAAGATCAATATTGCCGACAGGCGTATACGCTTCCGTAGATGAAAACCTCGATATGGATAAATTGTGGGAAATACGTCTGCGCGCCGGAAAGCCTGTAACTGTACGATATAACGGCAGGGAGTACTTCTTGACGCGTTCCGGTCTTTCCGATGACGACCGGCAGGCTGTTATGTGCTCTGCCGAAGACGTGCGATCCTCCGTTCTCGGCGCGGCGGAGCATTCCGTCTATGCGTATAATGACGACATCAACAGGGGATACATGACTCTTTTTGGCGGGGTGAGGCTTGGCATATGCGGAGAAGTGGTTTCCGACGGCGGAAAAATACTTGCCGTAAAGAATTATTCTTCAGTGAATATAAGAATACCGCATGAAATTTTTGGAATTTCGCGGTGTATTATGTCTGAAATAGTAGGTAAACTCGAGAATATTCTGATACTTGCGCCGCCAGGAGGCGGCAAAACCACCGTACTGAGGGATCTTGCCCGGCGATTTTCCGACGAAGGAGGGTACGACGTGCTCATTGTCGACGAAAGAGCGGAGATAGCCTGTTGCCATCGCGGAATGCCGGGAATGGATGTAGGTAAAAGGACGGACGTTATAACGGGAAGTACGAAACGTCACGCTTTCGAGTGTGCGCTCCGCTCTTCCAGACCTGACGTCATCGTTACGGATGAATTGTTCGGCGACGACGCGGAAATAGTCAAGGAGGCGGTAGGCTGCGGTATAACGGTCGTTGCGTCGGCGCATTCGTCTTCGCCGGAAATGTTTCGCAAACGTCGTCTGTGTTCCGCGCTTGCAGATGCCGTGGATAAATATTATTTTCTTTACCGCGCCGGGGATGTGCTGGAGGCAAAAATGTACGAAGGGAAGGACATCCGGTGACGGACAAGCTGCTCGTTGCCGTATGCCTCGGGTGCGCGGGTGCGCTTATAGGATTTGCGATATGTATGCGCATGAAGAGACGAGCGGAATATTTCGGAGATCTGGATGATTTTCTGCGCGTGTTTTCCGATTCGCTGTCTTTTACGATGGATACTGTCCCGGATATAATGAAGAGTTACGGAGCGCGGACGTCGTTGCTTCGGAGGCAGCTTGACGAATGCTCTGCCGCGATCTCCGCCGGGAGGAGTGCAGAATTGCCTTCCGGCGCATTGACGAAGGAAGAAAGACGGCTGGTGGGAGAAGTTCTTTTCGGCCTTGGCACGCGTCCTGCGACAGGGGAAAGGAATGCCGTGGAAAATTACAGGCGCAGGCTGGCTGAATACGGCAGACGGGCGGCCGAGAGTTATGCCCGATCCGGCAAGGCCGCAGTCAAACTCGGTTTTCTGGCAGGTCTGCTCGTTGCCGTGCTGTGTTGGTGAATTATGAGTATAGATATAATTTTCAGGATAGCCGCCGTCGGATTGATCACGGCAATGGTAAGTACGATACTCAAAAAGTCGGACAAGGACGAGATCGCGACGCTGGTCACGCTCGTGGGACTCGTTATCGTGCTGCTGCTCGTTATCGACATGCTGACTCAGCTGTTTTCAGCGTTGCAGTCGGCGTTCGGAGCGTTCTGACATGGTGCTCAAGATCGCCGCGATCGCGCTGATAGCGGTAATGTCTGCCATGACGGTGCGGCATGAACGTCCGGATATCGCCGTGGCGTTGGGGATAGCGGGAGGCGCCGCAGTACTCATCGCGGTCATCGACGGCATCACCGATCTTACCGCGATGCTGACCGAGCTTGCAGAAAAAACCGGAGTGGGCGGAGATCTGATAGTTTATCTCATGAAGATCGCGGGCGCGGGGTATATCATCGAATTCGCATGCGGCGCTGCGGAAGAGGCGAAGATGCCGTCGCTGTCGGGCAGCCTGTCTCTTGCCGGAAAAATAGTGATACTTTGCATGACGATACCCGTGCTCGCCGAACTGACGGATGTAGTCATAGGTCTCCTTTCCGGCTCGTGATCGGTACCGAAAGAAAACAGGAGCGTTATTGATGGCGGAGTACGGGGATTTTACCGAGGATCTGCTCGGTTCGCTTGACGAAGACATACTTAACGGATTGCTGAGCGGGCTGACCGATGCTCAGTACTCTTTGTTCGGGGGCAGAAATTTTCTTTCCGTATTGCGCGGCGTGCTGACGGGCGAACTCGGATTGGATTTTTCCGGATTGATGTCTTTCGTCCTCAGCCTCGCGGGCAGCAGTCTGTCTGCGCTCGTTGCTCTTCTTGCCGTGATATGCGGTATATCGATAGTATATTCTGCGGTCGGAGCGATAAGTGAAGGGAAACATTCCGAAAGCGTGGGAAAGGCGGTGCATTTTGCCTGTCTCGGCTGCGTCATTGCCGTCGCCGGCACGACGATCACCGCTATGTTTGCGATGTGCGCGGAAACTCTCGGTTCGCTTGCGACGCAGATCAACGTTCTTACGCCGCTGATCCTTACGATTATGGCAGGGGTAGGCGGCACGAATACCGCCGCGGTATTCAGTCCGACCGTCGCCGTTATAACGAGCGGTATGTTCAACCTGATATCGTCCGTGCTCGTGCCGATGCTGATCGCCGCTTTTGTCTTCGGCGTGATAGGGAACATATCGGGCGGGAGCGGGATGGAGAAGACCTCGGCATTTATGAGAAGCTCCGTAAAGTGGCTGTTCGGTACGGGTTTCTTTCTTATCACGGCCGTCATGAGCATACTCGGTATAACCACGTCCGCATTGGATAATCTCGGCGTGCGCGGAGCTAAATTCGCCATAGGAAAATATGTTCCTGTTATAGGCGGATACATGTCCGAGGGATTTAACCTTATCGTGTCCGGAGGTATAGCGATCAAGAACGCGCTCGGATACACTGCGCTCGTGTTGCTGCTTCTTACGGTCCTTCCTGCTGTCATTCAGATAGCGGTGCTGTCCCTTTGCCTGAGGCTTGCGTCTGCGATAGTCGAACCGCTTGGAGATAAGCGTATGAGCGATATGTTGAGCGGCATGGGAGATACCGTGAGCCTGACAGGCGGCGTTATGTTCGGTGCCGGATTTCTGTATTTTGTTTTCGTACTCATACTCATGGCTGCGGGGAATGTATTTTTATGAC
>USNB01000004.1 GCA_900555875.1 uncultured Eubacteriales bacterium | reverse complement strand
AAAAAGGAAGAGTGGCTCAAATCCTTAAAACTCGAAGAAGATAAAATCTTAGACGACGAGTAATTGAATAATCAACTAAAAGGTTAGGACAAAGACGATCTAACCTTTTAGTTTATGTGTTGTTTTAACCAAACAAGCACGAAACACTTATTCAACGTAGTGTTTTGCGTAAAAACAGTTAAAATTCATATTTTTTATACCTAAAATGCTTTAAAAACATTGTTTTTTCTTCGGAAATTATGCAAATCAGGTATAGTATTACTAAACATTAACCAAATTGACACAAACCACTTGACTTTTGTAGTGTTTTATGTTAAAATGGTTAAAATTAGTTTTGAGGATATATAAATGGCAAAATTTATTCCTTATACGTTTACAAAAAAGGACGTAATAGGCAATTTTATAAATGATAAACAATACGAAAATTGGATAGCGGGGCAAGTTCGTTCTAAAAAAGTTGTTAAAGTTCGCAACGGATTATACGTTCAAGTTGACGTGTCGGGATATCCGCTTACGACAAAGTTTGAGCTTGCTACAAAAATAGCTGAAGATGCTTGCGTGTGCTATCATTCTGCTTTTGAATATTTTGGCGTGGCTAATCAAGTTTTTAATACCGTAACGGTTGGTAGTAAAAAACGATTCAACGATTTTACTTTTGACGATATAGACTACGTTCGTAAACCTCTAAAACACGACGTTCAAATTATGAATATAGTAACCGCCGCGGTTCGCGTAACTTCGCTTGAACGTACGGTTATTGACTGCCTTGACGATATTGATGCAGGTGGTGGAATTGATGAAATCTTAAATGCGCTTGACCAAATTCGTGTTTTAGACGAAACAAAATTGCTTGAAACGTTAAAAGCATACGATTCGGTATTCCTTTATCAAAAAGCAGGCTACGTATTAGAACATTTTCAAGACAAATTTATGCTGACCGATTCGTTCTTTGAAGAATGTAAAAGCAAACTAACCAATCAGATAAAATATTTTTTACAAGACGAGTATAAAGAGATAGAGTTTAATTCTAAGTGGAAACTTATGGCTCCTAAAAATCTTAAATCTCGACTAAACGGAGGATATTGATGGAATTCTCAAGACAATACTTGACAAGACTTGCCCAAAAATCTAACTTTATAAAAGATACGTTGGAAAAGGTTTTACGTCTTTCTGAAATATTAAAATTCTTAAACAGCGACGTTGTTTTTAAAGATAAACTTGCTCTGAAAGGCGGTACGGCAATCAATCTAACTGCTGTAGAACTTCCTCGCCTTTCGGTTGATATCGATTTGGATTTTACCGTAAACGTTAGCAGGGACGAGTTGCCTGAAATTAAAGAAAAGTTCAAAAAACGCCTAACCGACTATATGTGGCAGGAAGGCTATTCACTTGCAGATTCTCGCGACCATTTCGCTTTAACTTCGTTCTTATTTAATTACATTAATAACGCAGGCAATCGTGACAATATAAAGGTTGAAATTAACTTCTTGGATAGATGCCACGTTTTACCGCTTGAAAAGAAGAAAATTTTAACGAAGGGTATAGTAGAAGATTTTGAAGTTTTAACCTTAAACACTACTGAACTATATGCAAGTAAAATTAACGCTCTTCTTTCACGTGCTACGCCAAGAGATTTATACGACGTAAACGCTATGATAGAAAATAACGTTATAAAAGATACGGAACTTCTTAGAAAATGCCTTGTATTTTATAATGCTATCGGTGGGGATTACGATATTAAAGAGTTGGATTACAAAAACGTAGAAAGATTAGATTATAAAAAATATAAAACTCAATTAAAACCCGTTATATCCAAAGACGATAAGTTCGACATTGAAAAAGCAAAGGAAAGAGTTATAGCTTATGTGAAAGAATTGCTCGTTTTGACGGATAGCGAAAAAGAGTTTTTATCTAAACTAAAAGAAAAAGTTTACGCTCCTGAATTGTTGTTTGATAACGAAGAAATCGTAGCGAATATAAAACATCACCCCGCCGCACTTTGGAGAACAAAAGAAAATAATTAAATATGACGGAAACTGTCATATTTACTGTGCTAAAATCAAAGTGATTTTAGCAAACCAAGGAGAACCTATGGAAAACAAAGGATATATTTATATACTAACAAATCCATCTTTTAAGGAATATGTTAAAATTGGCTATGCTGATAATGTTGAAAACCGTGTAAGACAGTTAAACAATAGCGAATGTACGCCATTTGCTTTTAGAGTTTATGCAACGTATGAGGTTGAAGACCGTTTAACTGACGTTAATTTACATAAGTTAATTGACCAACTTAATCCAAATTTACGCTCTATAGATAACGTTAATGGTAAAAAGCGTGTAAGGGAGTTTTACGCAATGAGTCCAGAGCAAGCTTATTCTATATTGGAAGGCATAGCTCTTTTAGGTGGACGTAAAAATAGACTTAAGTTGTGGAACGTAACCGAAGAAGAACGCAAAGATATTGAGGTTGCGCAGGAAATAGAAGAAGAACATATCGAAAGGCTTTCACCTTTTGCTTTTTCAAAGTGCAACATTGCAAAAGGAACAAAAATTATGTTTGTTTGCCGCGGAAATGAAAACTCTGGTGCAGAATGTACTGTTGTAGATGACAAAACGGTAGAATATAAAGGCAAGAAATATTCGCTTTCAAGTTTAGCAACAGAACTTCTTGGTGCTATACATGGTGTCGCTGGACCTAGATATTTCAAATATAACGGCGAATGGCTTTGGAAAATCCGTGCTAAATTAGAAGGAAGAGCTGTTTCAAATCGTCTTGATGACGTGTGGATTATTCCCTGCAATCCAAAATTATATGATATTGTTGGAGCTTTCAATAATTTGGATGTTATAGAGTGGAGTCAACCAAATAATACAGCCATAGGTGACACGGTTTATATTTATGTTGGCGGAGAATTCAAGTCAATTATGTATAAATGTGAAGTTACTGCAATGGATTTATATGGAAATAGGGCGCAAGACGACATCGAATATTATCACGGATTAGAAAAACGAGAAGATGTTCGCTATATGAAATTAAAACTTATTGAAAAATACAGCGAAGGACAATATCCATTAGAAGAACTTAGAGAAAAGGGCTTAACTAGTGTTCAAGGTAGAAGCAAAGCAACGCCACAGTTGTTAAAATATTTAGAGCAATAAGCAATATAAAGGAGACGTTATGTCAAATTTTGATTTCTTACAAAAAGAATGGCCGTTAGTGGCAAAGCTTGCGCAAACGGCAGAAAATTACATATATGATGATCCGAATTCGTGTTTGATAAAACTCGGAATGTTAGCTGAACACATTGTAAGCTACATTGTTGATGTCAATGGTATTGTTATGCTCGAAGATGCAAACACGCAGGCAGATAAAATTCGTCAATTGAAAGCAAAAGCGCTTTTACCAAGGGACATTGATGATATTTTATACGGATTAAGAAAGGCAAGAAATGAAGCGGTTCACGCAAATTTAGATTCGTTTGAACGTGCTTGTTTAATGCTTGAACTTGCTTACAAATTATGCATATGGTTTAATGCGACTTACGGTACGACTATTGTTGAATATAGCGAATACATTTTGCCAGAAAAGGCTCCGAATTATGCTGAAATTATTGAGCAGCAAGAAGCGGAAATATTTAAACTAAAGAGCATCGCAACGATTGCACCGATTAAGCATAAATCGACAGTTCAACAAAACCGAAGAAAGTCTGAACAAAACGCTAAATTGATGACTCTTTCAGAAAAAGAAATTCGCTTTTTCATTGACGAGCAATTAAGAAAGGCTGGTTGGGAAGCTGATACCCAATCAATAAGATATAGTAAGGGGACAAGACCGATAAAAGGTCGCAATATGGCAATAGCGGAATGGCCGACTAATTCTTCAGCAATGAAGAAGGGGTATGCAGATTATGCTTTGTTTGTTGGTGAACAGCTCGTTGGTTTGATTGACGCGAAAAAGCCAGCAGAAGACGTAGCGTCAACGATTGACGTGCAAATTAAAGACTATGCAAAAAATATTAAGCCCGAACACGCTATTTATGTTATAGATAACTGGTTTGGGTATAGCGTACCATTCTTGTTTGCAACCAACGGCAGACCGTATTTGGAACAACTCAAAACAAAATCGGGCATCTGGTTTTTGGATGCGAGAAAGCCGTCAAATATTTCTTATCCTATCCGCAACTGGTTTAGCCCTGACGATTTGATGGCAAAATTAAAGCATAACGTAGAAGAAGCCAACGAAGCATTGACCGTTTCTGATGATTCTTATATGACAGACTCTAACGGACTTAATTTGCGTGATTATCAAATTAAAGCAATTAATAAAGTATCGCAGGCAATCATTGACGGTCAGCAAAATGTATTGATTGCGATGGCAACGGGTACTGGTAAAACGAGAACCGTCCTTGGGCTTATCAGTATATAGCAGCTCGTTTTGCTATAATATGAGTTGCAATTCTTCGGAAAAATGAACTGTTTGCAAGAAGGTAAAAAAGGCTGTTTCCATATAAGTTGAACACTTCTTTTATCGGCTGAAATTATGGAACTGAAAAAATTTTTTTGCATAGACTATTTGCCCTTCAAAGTAACACCTTTGTACAAGCGAACATCAAAAATCCGAGGTGACATCCTTTACGGATATCTCAAGGGCTTACCCGATATCGGGTAAGCCCTTGCGCTTGTTGCGTCGTTGCGGCTGTATTGTCTGTCGGTGTGCGAAAATTCGCCGACATTGTCAATATGCTTGAATTTATACCGAATTTATGTTATATTGATTGTCGGGTGATGATGCGTTGCCGTATGAGCGGCGATCCGGAGATATGTATGGAGAAGAAAAACGACGACATCAAAGATACTTTACCCGATACGGACGAAAGTTCGCTCCTGACCTCTGAGCCCGACGGAGCATCCGTGCGGGACAACGCATCGGACGACGGCGTAAAGTGTGCGGAGACCGAGGAGGGCATATCGCTCAGATATGAAAATAAGCGTCAGGTCGCAAAGGGCGGACTGCTCGGATTTTTCATAGGACTGGCGATCATCGTTCCGGGAGTGAGCGGCAGCGCCGTGGCGATAATACTGCGCTTCTATGAAAAGTTGCTGTATGCGCTCGGGAATATTTTCAAAAAGTTCGGAAAATGCATTCGTTTTCTTTTGCCCATACTTGCGGGTGCGGTCGTCGGCGTGGTCCTCGGTTTTTTCGGCGTAAGATTTCTGCTCGATCTGCTGCCTTTCGCAATAGTGGCATTGTTCGCGGGTCTGATGCTCGGTGCCTTTCCTTCGGTAAAGGATCAGGTAAAAGGCGAGAAGCTCACTCCGCTCAGAGCCGTGCTTTTCGTCGTAGGCTTTGCCGTACCCGTAGCGATATCCGCCGTATCCATATACGCTTCGACAGGCGAAGCTCCTTTGGAAGGACTTAAATTTTATCATTACATACTTTTTGTCGTATTGGGTTATATCGTTGCCATAACGCAGCTCGTACCGGGGCTGAGCGCTACGGCGCTGCTTATGACGTTCGGATATTTCACTCCGCTCGTTAATTCTGTGAGCATAACGTACTGGACGAACGATCCGTCGGTATTCCTTGTATATCTTTGCCTGATAGCGGGATTTGTTGCCGGACTGCTTACGGTATCTAAATTCATGTCCGTACTGATAGACCGAAGGCGCGCGCCTACATTCTATACCGTTGCGGGTCTGTCGCTCGGTTCGGTCGCGTCCATGTTCTTCAATCCCGAGATCGTAAACGTTTACCGGTCTTGGACGCCGGGAGCTTCCATGTATGTGGACATATGTCTCGGCGCGGTGTTGTTTATCGCAGGCGTGGCGCTTGCCTATATCTTCGTCAGATACGAGCGCAAGCATAAAGATAAAGTATAAAATATGGTATGCTGCTATGATAATGAGCTTCTCTTTTTCGGAGAAGCTTATTTTTTCGCGCTTATATGCAAAACTTGAAATAAATGCTGCAATTTATGAAATACTTACTTGAAAAAGGAGTCCCTCCGTGATAGAATAAAAAGAAAAGTATGGAGAAAGAAAATGAAAATAGCGGTTGTGGATGATGACGAAAAAAGCGTGGAAGTTCTGCGCGGTTATTTTTATCATTTTGCGGAAGAGAACGGGGGAGCCGTTGCGGAAATATACGAATTTCGCGACGGTGTGGATTTTTTGGAGAATTATAGAGCGATATACGATGTCGTATTCCTTGATATCGATATGCCCATAATAGATGGATTCAAGACGGCGGAGAAGTTGCGGGATATGGATCCCGACGTGTTTCTCGTCTTTTTTACGGTGCTTGCGTCGTACGCGTCAGAAGGCTATTCATTCGATGCATGCGACTTCATGCTCAAACCTGTGCTTTATGCGAGATTTTCTTCGACGATGAAACGCATCCTGCGTAAGCTCGGGAGCAGAAATTCTGAAGCGAGCATAGCGGTAAAGACAAATTACGGATTGAAATATGTTCCGCTGTCCAAGCTCGCCTGGGTGGAAACGGTGGGGCATAAATTGTACTTCCACGCCGAAGAAACGCTCACATCGTGGGGAAGCCTGAAAGAAGTGGCGTCTCAGCTTTCCGACAGGCGTTTTGTGCGCATAAACAGCGGCTGTATAGTTAATTTGGATCACGTTACCGGTATACGCGGCAATGAACTTGATATAGGCGGAAATGTATTGCTGGTGAGCCGCGGATGCAAGCGCACGGTCGCCGAGAGGCTTGCGGCTTTCTTTTCCGGAGGAGGCGCATGATGATAACATCTTATTTTCTGTCTGTACTGAGTTATGTGCTGAAAGCTGCGGGAATAATAAGCTTCGATGCTGTATTTTTCCGTCGCGCAGAAAGAAAAGAGTATTTTGCAGTAAAGTTCGGCTTCGGCGTTGCCGCTATGATAGCGCTCGCGTTGTTGTTTTCCGTGTATATCATCATCGAACTCGATCAAAGGATAAATTACGTATTTTATTCGGTATATCTTTTCGCTCCTTACATTATATTGCTGCTTTGTTACCGCATAAACAAATTGAATTCGTTTGTGTGCTATACGGCTGCGATCGTTTTTGTTATGGCGGGAATACGCGCTTCTGATCTCACGGTATATCTGCTGTCGGTTGCCGGCGCCGACGAAGCGTTTCTTGGCAGCATAGCCGGGAACATATATTACGCCGTATTCGTTGCGGCGGTGACCGTTTTGCTTGCCGTATTCTGCGGCGACATATTCGATTTCTTTTTAAGAGCATCGTTGCCGCGGCGTACGTTGCTGCTTCCGTTGCTGATAGCTTCGATGAATTTGCTGTTTGGCGTCATATCGCCACGCGTAACGATGTTGGAAGATGTTGTGTATACGGTGCTCGTGTATTTGTTCGAGATATTGTACTGCACGCTTTTCTTTATACTTTTTATGTACTTTATAACGCAGGTGCGCACGGCGGCGAAAAATATCGTACTTGAAAACATGTTTAAGCAATACGAAAAACAATATAAACAGTTCGAACAAAACATAAGGATAATAAATTGCAAAAGTCATGATCTGCGATTCAATCTTTCCGGCGCCGTGCGCGACGAAGAGACGGCTCGGGCATTGGAGGGCTACGAATCGCAGGCAAATACAGGCAACGCACTGCTTGACGTGATCCTTACTGATATGGGCTATCGCAGCACAGACAGCGACGTGCAGTTCGTATACAGTGCCGATGGGAAATTACTATCGTTCATGAATGAGACGGATATGTGCGCGCTTTTCGGGAACGCGTTCGAAAATGCGCTCGAGTATCTGCGTACCCGCCCGAAGGAAGAGCGCTTCATATCCGTGACTCTCAAACGTAAGATGGATATCGTCCACCTTCATTTTGAGAATAGTTTTTCCGGCACGCTTCGCTTAAAAGACGGTTTGCCCGAGACTACGAAGGCGGATCGTGACACGCATGGCTTCGGCATGCATAGCATACGCCGCATTGCGGAAAAGTACGGTGGAACGGCACAGGCTTCGGTAAGGGACGATATGTTCCAGCTGGATATTATTTTTCCTGCATGCGATTCATGAAATAAAATTTGCAGTTCTTGCAACGGGTATTGCTCCTCCGCGACCGCAGATATATAATTGCGGTACAATAAAAAACGCGGCGATAGCCGCGGAAGGAGAATTATCTATGAAAAGAACAAAGATGATGGGCAAGATCGCTACGGTAGCTTGTTTGATGCTGGTTGTGGCGGTCGTTTGCTTTACTGCGACAGCCTGCGGCACTTCCGAATACAGCGCCGCGATCGAGCTTACGGACGCAATGAGTGCGGAGGAAAAGGCGCCGTATGTATCGGGCACCTCTATGAAGAAGTATGAGTCCCGGTTGGTCGTAGACGGTGAGTCGTATACTTTTACCAAGACGGCATACGGCGGTGAACAAACAGACACTAACCTTATAGACGAAGCGTATTGGTATACGTCTTACCAGATGGTTTTTCAATTCGTTTTCACCGGAACATGCAGCGCGGACGGCGATAAAATAACACTCGAAGCGCCCACCGAAGCGACAAAGCTCGTTTATTATCAATTCGATGTGTCGGCGCTTTATCCCTCCAGATTCCCTCTCAAGATGACGACGGGGGAGAATAAGGATCCCGTTGCCATGACCGCGTCGGATGAGGATATGAAGTACTTTAACTGTCTCTATATCGAAGTAACGGACAAGACTTCTGCCGGAACGCAGACCGTGACCGTGGACGGCGATAAGATCGTATCCGTTAGCTGAGAGGGGGGAAAGGCGAATGGGAAAGGTTAAGATGAGCAACAAAAAGTTCCGCTTCATAGTCATTCCCGTGATCGTTGTTATAGTAGTACTCATCGTCGTGTTCAATATTCTCTGTGCATATTGGGCGCAGACGTTCGATTGGGTGTTCGGCAGAGGCGAAGCGGCACAGTCGGGCGGCGCGGAAGGCTTGGATACCGAATACTATGACAATGTATACGGAAAAGATACGGCGGGACAGCTCGAGGCGAGAGACGCGGGCGCAGATGTGACCGAAGCCATATGTGACGAAGGCATAGTGCTTCTTAAAAACGACGGTGCGCTGCCTCTCGCGAAAAAAACAAAGGTCACGCCTTTCGGATACAGATATATCGATCCCATATATGGCGGCGTAGGGTCGGGTAGGATAACGGTCGAGGACTATTTCAGCAGACTCGAGCCTATGATGGAGGAGTATCTGGACGTGAATTCCACCGTTGTCGGTAAGATGAAATCCGCAAAAGTGACATATCTCGGAGAGGACGGTTACGCGACTGCCGACGAGGACCGGGGAGACTACGACGGCGCGACTGCGACTATAGCGGAGTTTGACCCGTCGACCGTATACAGCGCAGCCGATGTTGGTGGCTATAAAACGGGTATCGTATTTGTCGGCAGGAATGGCGGCGAGGGCGATGATCTGAAAACTACGGGGTATCATGACGGTACTGAGCATCAGCTTCAGCTTTCCGCATATGAACGCCGGACGATCGAGTTTGCAAAGGAAAACTGCGACAGCGTGATCTTGGTCGTCAATTGCTCGAATGCGCTTGAGTTGGGCGAGCTTGACGCCGATCCTGAGATCAATGCTATCGTTCTTATCGGCGGAGCGGGGAGCCGTGGTTTCAGATCGTTGGCAAAAATAATGACCGGCGAAGTAAATCCGTCCGGCAAGCTCGTGGATATCTATGCCGCTGATGCAAAGAGCTCTCCCGCAATGGCTAATTTCGGTGATTTCACTTATACCGGTACGGGCGATGAAACGATCAAGTATGTCGAGTACGAGGAGGGTATCTATGTGGGATATCGCTGGTACGAGACTGCCGATGCGGTCATAGCGGATTACGATTATGATTCCGAAGTCGTCTATCCGTTCGGCTACGGCCTCAATTATGACGACGATAAGGTCACGCAGACTCTCGATTCGGTGACCTACGATCCTGAAACGGGGACCGTCGAGGTAAAAGGAAGCATCGCAAACTCCTCGGATAAATATGCGGTAAAAGAAGTAGTGCAGATATATTACACGCCTCCCTACCACGCCGACGGCAGCAGGATAGAAAAGTCCGCAAAGAATCTCATAGCGTTCGATAAGATAGAGGTAGCGAAAGGAGCGACAGAAGAATTTATCTTATCTTTTGATGTGGCGGATATGGCATCATATGACTATAAGGGATATTATACCGAAAACGGATCCTATGTTATCGAGGCGGGCGAGTATGGCATAACGCTGGGCAAAGATTCTCATAACGCATGGGGAACTCAGACTATAAACATCCCTAAGACGCTCGTATATGCCGAAGAGACCACCGATGCGGCGGCGGAAGCCGTCGGTAAGCGCGATTCCGATGAGTTGGAAGCGAACAATAAGTTCGATGATGTCAGCGCATATATGGATGCTACGGCGGCATCTCATGGCGAAGGACAGGAGACGGATGCGTATTGTGTCTCTCTTACTCGCGCGGATATGGAAAACACCATGCCTACGACGAATGACGGCAAGCGTATGCCTTCCGAGCCTTATGAGCTTTATAAGTCTTGGCAGATCGACCGCGACCTTAGTTATAAGTCGGAAATAGAAGCGAAGTACGGTGTGTCCGCGCCTGTTTCCAAAGTGGAGACGGAGTATAAACTTTCCGAGTTCAGAGGGTTGGATTACGATGACCCGAAGTGGGATAAGCTGCTCGATCAGATAGATTATGGCGCGGAGGACCTTAAATCGCTTATCGGTAAGGCAGCGTATGCCAGCGGGGCGCTGGCGAGCGTTGATAAGCCGGCTACAACGGACGTCGACGGTCCTCAGGGGCTCAGTAAAGTGGGAAATTGCAATGCCTACCAGGCGGAGATCGTTCTTGCCTGTACCTGGAACAAAGATCTTGCCCGTAAGATGGGCGAAGCTCTCGGCGCCGAATCGCTCTCTCATACCAGAGTAGGTTGGTACGCTCCTTCCATGAACATCCATCGTACTCCTTTCAGCGGCCGGAACTATGAGTATTACAGTGAAGATCCCTATCTGTCAGGGGAGATGGCGGCGGAGACCGTCAGCGGCGCAGCTACTTACGGCGTGGTCGTATACATCAAGCATTTTGCCCTTAATGATCAGGAGACCAATCGCAAAGCGGTATGCACGTGGGCAAACGAGCAGACGATACGCGAGATATATCTTCGTCCCTTCGAAAAGTGCGTGAAAGAAGCGACGGCGACTATAAAATATTGCGAATTTGATGAAGTGACCGAGTCTTACGTTTCCGCGACTAAAGAGATAAAAGCGACTTTGGGAGTGATGTCGTCCATGAACTGCATAGGGGCGCTTTGGGCGTCGGAGCACTATGCTCTGCTCAAGGAAGTCCTTCGCGGTGAGTGGGGATTCCGCGGCACCGTGATATCCGACAGTATGGAGAGCGGCAATTTCGGTACGCTCGACGCTGCCGTACAAGCCGGTAACGACCTTTGGCTGTGGTATGTCAGAAATAACTTTAATGACATGAGCAGCGCTTATATGCAGTGGGCGATACGTGAAGCGGTGCACAATATCTGTTACAGCTATGCCAACAGCCTTATAATGCAGGGAGTAGCTCCCGGCGGAACGGTCACTTACGGCATTTCCGGTTGGCAGATAATCCAAATCGCGGTAAATATAGTCCTTGCTCTCACGGCTGCCGCTCTTGTAGTTTGGCTTGTATTAAGAACGCTGGATGAAAAGAAGCATCCGGAAAAATATACGAAAGGATCGGTAGAGCAATAAACGACGATTTCGGAAAGCAGGTAAGAGCTGCGGATCTTACGACCCGCAGCTCTTGTATCGTTACCGTATCATAGTGAAAGACCTCTCTTTTATTTGAAATTGACTTGACAAGAGTGCATTATATTTGATATTATAAATACAACAAAAATTGTCCGACCGTGTATGTGTGCGCGGTACGGCAAGCGGGGGACATGGATTACAGAAAAGCCGTTTATGAAATAGAGGAAAAATACCTCTCTCCGTATGCGTTCAGATCGTCGCAGACTAAGGGGAGAAGATACCCGCTCACGCCCTGCAACATAAGGACGGATTTTCAGCGAGACCGCGACAGAATAATCCATTCCAAGGCGTTCCGACGCCTTAAACATAAGACGCAGGTCTTTCTTGCCCCGGAAGGGGATCATTACAGAACGCGCCTGACCCACACTCTCGAAGTCAGTCAGATAGCGCGCACGATAGCCCGCGCATTACGCATGAACGAAGATCTCACCGAGGCCATAAGTCTCGGGCACGATCTCGGACATACACCGTTCGGGCATGCCGGAGAGCGCGCATTGAATGCGCGTATGAAAGATCTCGGAGGATTCCGCCACGAGGCTCAGTCGGTGAGAGTCGCCGACGTTCTCGAAAATATGGATCTGACGGCCGAAGTATTGAACGGCATAGGAAACCACAGCAGACGCGGCCATCCCGATACGCTGGAAGGCGAGATAGTCCGCCTGAGCGACCAGATCGCATATCTCAATCACGATGTGGACGATGCCATACGTGCCGGAGTGCTGTCGGCGAACGATCTGCCGCAGTCGGTACGCAGCGGATTCGGCGACACTCACGGCAAGCGGATAGACGCTATGATATCGGATATAATCCGTACAAGTTACGGCAGGGATTTCATATCCG
Organism: uncultured Eubacteriales bacterium; assembly: GCA_900555875.1. Lineage (GTDB taxonomy): Bacteria > Bacillota > Clostridia > Christensenellales > Pumilibacteraceae > Protoclostridium. The sequence continues at coordinate 7,773 of USNB01000004.1, read as the reverse complement.
CGTCCGAGCAGGCGAAGGAGCTTACGGAAGAGTTCAGAGATTTTATGTTTGAGAGGGTCTATTTCTCTCCTGTAGCGAAAGCGGAAGAAGGGAAGGTGGACAATATAGTGCTTTTTATGTTCGAGTATTATCTCGCCCATGAAAGCGAGGTACCCGAGTACATACGTATGGCGTCTGACATTCCGGAGCGCCGGGTATGCGATTATATCGCTACGATGACGGATAATTATCTCGTGCGTATGTTCGAGAAGATATATGTGCCCAAGGGATGGGCTTTGCTGTAAGGTAAGGGCGGCAATGGATTTCAGCGAGTTTTGCAGTCGGCTGCTCGAGAGCACCGACATCGTCAAATTAATATCGCGGTATGTGACGCTGAGAAGAGCAGGCAGCAGCTACAAGGCGTGCTGTCCGTTTCATAATGAGCGCACGCCGTCTTTCAGCGTCGATCCCGTAAAGCAGCTTTATCACTGTTTCGGATGCGGAAAGGGCGGGAATGCGATAACTTTCCTTCGCGATATAGAAAATATCGAATCGATCGACGCCATAAAAATGCTTGCCGACGAAGCGCATATGGAGCTGCCTGAATTCACGGGCGGCGGGAAGCACGGTATAAGTAAGGAAAAGAGGCTCAGATTATATGCGCTCATGCGCGAGGCGGCGAGACATTATAATGCCAATCTTTCGTCGCCGAGGGCGCAGATAGCCCGGGATTATATTGAGAAACGCAAACTTCCTCAGAACATAGTGACGAGGTTCGGGCTGGGATATTCGTTCGATTTCACGGAAATAATAACATATCTGAAATCGAAGGGATATACCGAAGCGGAAATGAAGGCTGCCGGACTTATCGAGCGCACGGCGGATAAATGGTACGACGTGTTCCACGGCCGGCTCATATTCCCGATAATAAGCAATACCGGAGAAGTCGTTGCTTTCGGAGGACGTGCGCTGAAAAAGGATATCCCGGCGAAATACCGCAATTCGTCTCAGACGGAAATATTCGACAAGAGCAAGACAGTATACGCTCTTAATCTCCTCAAGAAGAAACGTCGGTCGGGACCGCTGCCGTACGTCATCATGTGCGAAGGATATATGGACGTGATCGCGCTGCATAAAGCGGGATTCGATACGGCGGTCGCCAGCATGGGCACGTCGCTTACGCATCAGCAGGCAAAGCAGCTAAAGAACTATTCCGACAAGGTCATAATAAGTTATGACGGCGACACCGCGGGACAGAAAGCGACCATGCGAGGGCTGGATATCCTGCGTGAGACCGGGCTTACGGTCAAGGTCGCCCGCATGCCGGAAGGCAAAGATCCGGATGAAGTGATAAACGAATCGGGACGCGAGGCATACGAGCGGATAATAGAGGAAGCGCTTCCGCTTACGGCATACAAGCTGGATATGCTGAAGCGCAATTACGATCTCGGCGACCGCGACGATAAGACGAAATATGCGGCAGAGGCGGTGAAGTGCATAAAACAACTTGAGAATCCGGTCGAGCGCGAGGAATATCTGCAATCCGTGGCTGCCGAAACGGGGTATGATATAGGAGTTTTGCGTGCGCAGGCGAACGTTTTCACGGGAGACGAGGACAAGCCTGACGAAAAAACGGCTAAGGAAAAGGAACCTTCCCGCGACATCAGCGAAACATATCTTCTTGCGGCTTATGTCGCAGGCAGACCGTATGTCGATCCTGCGGATCTTACCGAAATATTTCCCGACGGATTCGAACGCAATCTCGTCGATTCGGTGACGGACAGCCGGCTCAAGGGCATAAAGGATACCGCGGCCATGCTGTATACCGATCTGCCGGAAGGCGTGCACGGCAAACTGCCGGAGATAATAGAATTCGATCTGTCCGCAATGGACGATGAAAAAATTTACGATTCGTGCGTAAGAAAGCTCAGGATCGCGCGGCTCGAAAAAAAGTGCAACGAACTTGCTGCGGAATTCGACAAAACGAGGGACGTGAAGTTCCTGCAAGAGTGTAGCGAATACAGGAAACAGATCAAACGACTGAGAGAAATCGGAGGCAAATAAATGAGTGAAGAAACGATGTCCGTGAAGGCGGGAACGAACGATGAGCGCAAGACGCTCAGCGAAAAAATTCAGAAGGAAGTGGCAAAGCTCATTTCCGTCGGGAAACACCGCGGCAGCGTGACATACGACGAGGTGGGAGAGAAGATAGCGATAGGCTGCGACGCCACCGTGAGCGAGATCGAAGAAGTCCTTCGCATTCTCGAAGAAAATAATATCGAGGTCAAAGATACGAAGATAGATATCGTCAAGGACGATTCTCTCGATAAGCTCATAAGCGATGCGACCATATCTTCCGACGATCCGGTAAAGGTATATCTTAAAGACATAGGTAAAGTGCCTCTGCTTTCCGGTAACGAGGAGGTGGAGCTGGCGCAGAAGATGGCGGAGGGCGACGAGGACGCGAAAGCGCGTCTTTCCGAAGCGAATCTGCGCCTTGTCGTATCTATTGCAAAGCGTTATGTCGGAAGGGGCATGCTTTTCCTCGATCTTATCCAGGAAGGCAATCTCGGACTGATGAAAGCGGTGGAGAAGTTCGATTATACCAAAGGCTTCCGTTTTTCGACGTATGCGACGTGGTGGATACGTCAGGCGATAACCCGCGCCATAGCGGATCAGGCCCGCACGATACGTATCCCCGTCCACATGGTGGAGACCATAAACAAACTGACGCGCACGACGCGTTTCCTCGTTCAGGAACTCGGTCGCGATCCCACTCCGGCGGAGATAGCGAAGGAGATGGGCATAAGCGAGGATAAGGTGCGCGAGATACAGAAGATAGCACAGGATCCCGTGTCACTCGATACGCCTATAGGCGAAGAAGAGGACAGCCATCTCGGCGATTTCCTGGAGGACAGCCACGCGGCAAGCCCGCAGGATCAGGCGACCACGACGATGCTCAAAGAGGAGCTCATGAGCGTGCTCGAAACTCTTACTCCGCGCGAACAGGCGGTCATACGTCTGCGTTACGGAATAGACGGGTCTCATCCCCGCACGCTTGAGGAAGTGGGCAAGCGTTTCGGCGTCACGCGTGAGCGTATCCGTCAGATCGAGGCAAAAGCTCTGCGCAAACTGCGCAATCCTGCGCGCAGCAAACGGCTGAAGAGCTATTATTCGGAAAATTGAGATTCGGACATATCATAAGCGCATTGCCGTGCGTCAGTGCGATCGCCGAGGTAGGATGCGACCACGCAAAGCTTACGGAGCTTGCGTTCGATCGCGGATCGTGCGAACGGGCGGTGGTCTCGGATATCAGCGATAAGTGCCTTGCAAAAGCGCGCAGAACGCTTGCCCGTTTCGGAGAGCGCGTGACGTATGTCGTGTGCGACGGCGTGCCGCCCGAAGCGGCGGGAACCGACTGCATCATGATATGCGGGATGGGCGGACACACGATAGCGGATATACTCTCGCGCTATACGGGCAGTGCGCGGCTGTTGCTTTCGCCGCAGAGCCATCCGGAACTTGTAAGACGTATGCTCATATCGCGCGGATACAGGATAGACAAAGACGAATGTTTCAAGGCGGCGGGCAAGTTTTACGATCTCATCACTGCGGAAAAAGGCGAAATGTCGCTTGACGGCATGCAGGAGGAGTTCGGTACATATTGGCGTCATCCTACAGACGCGCTTATCGAGAGGTCGGAGATCAGGCTGAAAGCCCTTCTCGGCGGCGGAGAAAAGACCGCTGCCGAGGCGGACAGGTTAAGGGAGGTGCTCGGATGGCAAAAATAACGGATATACTGTCTCTCATGCGTTCGTTTGCGCCCGAGAACGCTACCGAACCCGGATTTGACGACAGCGTAGGGCTTCTCGTCGGCAGCGAGAAAGGCATGTCGCGCGGAGCGCTGCTCTGTCTGGATTGTACGGTAAGCGTCGTCGAAGAGGCGGCAGCCAAGGACTATTCCCTTATAATATCCCATCATCCCGCAATATTCCGCGGGATAAAAAAAGTCACTGATGAAACGCCGGCAGGAAGGATGATACTTGCGGCGGCAAAGCGCGGGATATCCGTATACAGCGCGCATACCAATCTCGATTTCTGCCCGGGCGGACTTAACGATTATGCCGCCGAGCTGCTGGGACTTGACGACGTCCGTCCGATGACGACGGAAAACGGGATCGGGATAGGCAGAGTGGGCAAGTTGAAAAGCGGAACGACCGCTTATGCTTTGGCGGCGAAGTGCGCCGCGGTGTTCGGAGACCGCCGTGCGGCGGTAGCGGGAGACGGGAAAAAGCGCGTGCATACCGTGGCAGTGGTAAACGGCGGAGGCGGGGACGCGGGATTTCTCGCTCTTGCGGCGGAATGCGGAGCCGATTGTTATGTGACGGGCGACGTGCCTCATCATGTGCAGCTTATGGCTGCCGAGACGGGTATGCCGATAGTCATTTTGCAGCATTATGCTGCGGAAAGAATATATATGGAAAGGCTGAAGCGTATACTGACGGAGCTTGCCGCTGCGGGCGCCGTCGATGCGTGCTTTGAAGTCAGCGAAAGCGAACGCGACCCCGTTCGCACGGAGGAAGTATGAAAGATCTGAGTAAAATATTGGAGTATCAGGAACTTGACATCGAGCTTAGAAAGATAGATATCGAATTCAACAAGAATTCGGATAAACGCAAGCTCGATACGGTGAAGAACGAGTTCAACGACGTGCAGAAGGAGTTCGCTGCGAGCGTGTCCGAAGCGGAACGTCTCGCAAAGGAGATCGAGCAGATATATGCCGACGCCCGTGCGTCGGAAAAACGCATAGACGAGCTTGAGAAGGCTTTCGCCGCTGCCGCGGACGACAATGCAAAGGCAGCCCTTCTTCCGGCGATGGAGACAGAGAAATCCAAGCTGGACAGCTATAAGAACAAGGTGACCAATAAGATAGACAGGATAAGGAAACTTCTTGCGCTCTGCACTCAGCAGCAGCATGAAAAAAAGAATATAAAGGCGGAATTCGATAAGGTCAAGGCCGCGCTCGAAAAACAGTTGGCTGAAGTGCAGCCCAAGCGCGAAAATATCAAGAAGCGCATGCGCGAGCTGCGTGAAAGCGCCGATAAGGAACTTATGGAGCAATATCTTAAATTCCGCAAGGACGGCGCGCCTCCCGTATTCGTAAAGGCGCGTAAGAGCGGCAGCGATTATTCCTGCTACTGCGGGATGCAGCTGTCGTCCAGCAGTCTCGGCAAACTGAAAACCGACGGTATGTGCAGATGCGATACCTGCCGCCGCATCGTCTATATAGACGCTTAGGGGAGAGAGAAGGATATGGTAAGGAAAGGAGTAATACTTTGCGGAGGACAGGGAACGCGTTTTTTGCCTGCTACAAAAGCGCTGCCCAAGGAGATGCTCCCCGTTGTCGATACGCCCGTTCTGCAGTATATCGTAGACGAGATGATAGACAGCGGCGTAACGGACATCTGCATAGTCATCTCTCCGGGAAAAGAGGAGATAGTAAGATATTTCTCGCCCAAGGGAAAGCTCGAAAAGACGTTGCGTAAAAAGGGCGATGAAAAGGGGCTTGCCGCGCTTCATCGCATAAACAGGGGCGCGAGGTTCATATTTGCCGTACAGAAGTTCCCGAAGGGCATGGCGGATGCCCTGATGAAAGCAAAGGATTTCGTCGGCAACGAGCCTTTCGTGCTTTCTACCGGCGACGATCTCGTGAGCGCCGAAGTTCCCGTATCCGGGCAGCTGATAGCTGCTTTTGACAGCGGCTGCGATGCCGTTATCGGCGGACAGATGGTAAGTCCCGACAAGATACATATGTATGGCAGCGCCAAGCTGGGGAATAATCTTTTCGGAAACCCGCGGGCATATGAGTGTAAGGGGCTTGTGGAAAAGCCGAAGAGCGCAGAGGAGGCGCCGAGCCTGTTTGCCGCGCTCGGACGTTACGTGCTCAGCCCCCGCATATTTGAAAAAATAGGCATGATAACGCCCGATAAAAAGGGCGAACTGCAGGTCACGGACGCTCTGCGCCTTATGTGCGAAGAGGGTACGGTGTGCGCATACGATTTCGAAGGACACCGTTACGATATGGGCAGCAAGGCCGGCGCGGTGCAGGCGACGATAAGTTTCGCCCTCAGACATCCTGACACGAAAGCGGATACCGAGGAATTCATCCGCAGTCTGAAATTATGACGCTGAATGCGCTTACGTTCGATCGCGATATCCTTTCCCGCAGATGTTCTGCCGACATGATATTCTATGCCGGAGAAAGCAGGATAGACGATCCGCGCGTCAGATATTTTCCGATGGCTGGAAGCGGGGCGTTGTTCGGGAGCTGCGACGGAGTATATGTGCCGTCCGTACTCGGCGGCGACGATGTTGTGGACGATGCGATAGAAAAGCACTCGGAGGGGAGACCGACTATCGTATCCGCATGTCTTACGCTTGACGAGGTCGGTACGTGCGACAAGAAGTTCGGGACTACGCCCGTGGGACTTGCGCACAAGTACGGTCTGCTCGATGAAAATACTTTCATCGCGGGAGGCGTATATCTTGATAAGGACGATATCGACCTTATAGTGCAGTCGGGAGCGGGAGTGATACTCACGCCGTCGGACAGTATGGGCAGCGGCTGCGGCATACCGCCGTTGCGTATGTTTGAGACGCTCGGTGCGCGTGTGAAGCTGGGCACGGGAAGCGGCGCATATAACGGCGACGCCGATATAATGTTTGAACGTCGGCTGATATATCTTGCGGCGAGCGGAATGCTCTGTACGCGCGCCCCGGTATCCGAAGGATTTCTTTCGGCAATGACGGAGGCTTGAACACGGCTCTTTCGTTCCGTTTCGTTATCGTGCGGACGGATGGGATATAATTACTGAATAAGGAGGCTTAAATGAACAAAAGCGAACTGATCGCAAGGCTTGCGGACGACGCGGGACTTACGAAAAAAGACGCCGAAAAATTTCTCGATGCATTCGTAGGCACGGTTACGGACGCGATGGCGAGCGGCGACAGGGTACAGCTCGTAGGCTTCGGTACCTTTGAAGCAAAGACGCGCGCTGCCAAGACGGGAGTCAATCCCGCTACCGGCGCCAAGATCGAGATCAAGGCTTGCAAGATCCCTGTATTCAAGGCAGGCAAAGCATTGAAAGACGAGATCAATAAGTGATCTGCCTGCGGCAGTATTCTTAAGATCGATTTTACTGAGGACCTTTTCGTAAAAGAAGAGGTCCTTTTTGTAATACGGAAACCCCGCCATACGGCGGAGTCCGGCGGAACGAAGGTCGGCGAGTATGGGGATATCCGAAAGGGAAGATATCATGCCCACGGCGCGGACGCAGACGCTTTTATTACTTGCGCCATTTGCGATTGCGCGGCATAAAGCAGAGCGATTTTTTCTATCACATGCGGAAGATAAAAATGAGCAATGGTATTTTACGATAATCGGTTTTACGCGTGGCAGAAGCGCGGAGATCGCGCCCTTATCCTCGGTTTGGTGCGGCGCGACAGGAGAGCATCCTTGCCCGGCGGGCAAGTCTGCCGGCTGCGCGATCGTAGATCGCTTGCCCGCTCGGGGGAAACGCCTTTGCCGTTTCCTTATCCCTCGCGCCTTCTTAAGGTTCAACTCCCGTCAACCGCATAACAAAACGGGCACCCGATGGGTACCCGTTTGGTGCGGTTGACAGGAGTTGAACCTGCACGGTCGCCCACAAGATCCTTAGTCTTGCGCGTCTGCCAATTCCGCCACAACCGCATATTGCCGCTTTTCATCCGCAGCTTTGTTATAATACTACATTT
>USNB01000003.1 GCA_900555875.1 uncultured Eubacteriales bacterium | reverse complement strand
TCACGGTGCGCGGGGATGCGGGCAGGCTGCTCGTGTCTGCGAACCGCGACGGCGGTCCGATCGCGGAGATACCTATATCGGGGTCGCGAGGGTGGACGGACGCATCGGCGCGCGTACCGTTCGGCAAAGGAAATACGGCGGTGTATCTCACGTATGACGGAGAGGGCGGGATAGACCTGCTCGGAATGGAGTTTTCTCCGGAAAAGCATATGTGATATCTTCAAACCTTTCGAAAAGTCTTGACAGGGGGGGGTAATCGTATAATATCAATGACGGGGTATATCGATAGCGGCATATATGATGCCGGCATGCGAATGGAGGGGTAATGGTCGCGATAGCTGTAGTGGAAGACGGCGACAGAGAGGCTGCGGAATTGACGCACTGCCTTAAAAAGTACGAAGCAGAGCATAACGAGAAATTTTCTTATGCGCGTTTTTGCGATGCCACGAGTTTTTTGGAGTACAGGGAAAGCGTCGATATCGTGTTTCTGGACATAATGCTGCCGGATATCACGGGGATAGAGGCGGCTCGGATGCTGCGCAAGTTCAACGATAAGACCATTATCATCTTCGTGACGAACATGGCGCAGTTCGCGATCCAGAGCTATGAAGTCGATGCATTCGATTACATCCTCAAACCCGTAACGTATGATCGAATAACGAAAAAACTGAACACGGCGCTCGGGATCATACGGGCGAAAACGGACAAAATGCTCGTCATATCGCAGTCAGGCGGGTTCGTACAGATATCTTCCGATCAGGTATATTATATAGAGGTGCGCGGGCACAAGCTTTGCTATCATACCGAAAAGGGGAGATTCTCGGAGTACGGGTCGCTCGGCGAGCTGGAGGAACAACTGCGCGAAATGAATTTTATGCGGTGCAATTCCTGCTATATCGTCAATCCGAAATACATTTCGTCGGTCAGCGGGCTTATAGTGAAGATGATGAACGGGGATGAGCTTAAGATCAGTCAGCCCAAGCGCAAGAGCTTTATAGACAGTCTGACGTTTTGGATGAGGCAGGGTAAATGATAGAGGTTTGGAACGCGATACACGGGTTTTTCGTATCTAACGGGTATGTTTTGGAGATGCTGCTCGCGGAGACTTTATTTTTATATTCCTTTCCGAGGCGCAGGTTATTTTTCCTGCGCCTTCCTGCGGCTCTCGCGGTCATACTGACGTTTTCGATACTCTGGTCGACTTTCGTAATAAAGACGCCGCTCACGGATATATTCAAATTCCTCATATACTTTGTCATGTTCTCCGCGGGAACGGTGTGGTGTATGGACGTGGGCGTATGGGGAGCGCTGTTCTGCAGCGTGGGCGCATGCGCGTCGCAGCATCTGGTATTCAGGACGTTCTCGCTGATCACCGCGCTTGCAGGCGTGAGCTACGAATCGAACGTCGCCGTACCGATAAATTTAGGCGTGATAGCCGTCGTATATACGGTCGTGCTGTTCGCTTTCGCGCGGCGCATACGCAACGAGGCGGACAGGTATTTCAAGCGGTATCGCATGATATTCATGAGCATAGTCATGTTCCTGTTTGTGTTTGTCCTGCACTGTCTGCTCGAGCCGTATGTAGGATATGACGATCTTCCGGTGTTTATCGGCTGCGCACTTTACGGTATGCTCTGTTCGCTTTTCATGCTGCTTCTGCTCTACGGCTTTTCGCGCGGGGATAAGCTCGAGCACGACGTTACTGTTATGGAGCACCTGGTGCATCTTCAGAGCGAGCAGTACCGTGCGAGCAAAGAGAACGTCGAGCTTATAAACATCAAGTGCCACGATATGAAGCACCAGATATCCATGCTCGGCGACCGTATAGATCCTGAGGCGCTTAAAGAGATCAAGGACGTCATCGCCATATACGACGAATCGATAAAAACGGGTAACGAAGTGCTCGACGTGTTCCTCGCCGAAAAGAGCCTGCTCTGCAAGAAGGAGGATATCCGTCTGGATTGCAACGTAGAGGGGAAGAGCCTGTCGTTCATGAACCCTTCCGATCTTTACAGCCTTTTCGGCAACGCGATAGACAACGCTATCGAAGCCGTGCGGAAACTTCCCGAGGGTCATGAGCGTCTTATCGGAGTGTATGTCACGGCAAGGATGAATATGGTCGCGATCCATATAGAGAACGCCTATGAGGGGGAGGTATCCTTCGACGGCGAGCTTCCGGTCACGACCAAAGAGGATAACAGATACCACGGTTACGGTATGCGATCCATACGCATGATAGTGGAAAAATATCGCGGAAACATGAGCGTGACTGCGGAAAACGGGATATTCGGGCTGGATATAATATTGCCCATGATATAGACCGTGACTTAATGTAAAAAGAAAAATATTCGCCGCTGCGGACGCGCGCTTCCGGCGGAAAAACAGACCGGCAGGGATATTCCCCGTCAGTTTTTCTTATGCGCTCCGTACTCTTCATGCGTGTTAAATTAGGAAACGTCCATGTTAAATTAGGCTGATAATATTGAATAATTTTTCGGAAAGAGACAAAATAACGATGTTCACCCGAGGAGAGGATCTCGGCGGTACGCCTATGGATGATCTTACCGGAAGAACAAATAAATATATCGGAGGAAAAAGAGATGATCAAAAAGATCTCAAGACCGGGCATCGCGGCTCTTGCGCTCATCGTATGTGCAGTGCTTTTGTTCGCTGCCGTGGCGGTAGCGAGTCCCGTAAGATCGTCGGAAGCGGCGGACGTCACGTCTTCGGACGGAAAGTATTATTCCGCATTCGACACTTATGACGAAGCTCTCAAAGCTGCCGAAGACCTCAATCGTCGCGTAGACGAAGAGGGCATAGTTCTTTTGAAGAACCAAAACAACGCGCTCCCCGTAAAAACGGGTTCAACGGTGAGCGTATTCGGCGTGGCGCAGAGCACGCTTGTGGACGGAGCAGGATCGGTCAATAACACCGACGGCGGAACGCTTGGCGAGGCTCTTGAAGCAGAAGGGTATAAAGTAAATCCTACTTTGCGCAATTTTTATGAAAGCTCCGCCAGAGTGACGGACAGCGGATTCAATGTGCCCGGCAGTCAGGGGTACGAGTATACGGACTTCTCCAATACCGTTGATCGTTCGATAGGGCTGTATAACGATATGGCCGTACTCGTATTCGGCAGGCATTCGGCAGAAGGTTCCGATAAGAGCATGAATACAGGTGAAGCAGAGGATGAAAGAGCTCCGGACGGCAGCTCTTATGGCTGGACTCATAAGCAACTTGCAAAGGACGCAGAAGGAAACATATATAAACATCAGCTTCAGCTGACGGACAGAGAAGAAGCTCTTATCGAATTCGTTAAAGATCAGGGGTTCGGTCGTATCGTTGTCGTTCTCAATACATCGGCTACGATAGAGATCGGCAATCTTGAAGACGATCCGGCAATAGACGGTATCGCATGGATAGGCGGTCCGGGTGCGATGGGATATAAAACGCTCGCTAAAATAATAAGCGGCGAGGTCAATCCTTCCGGAAAGACTACCGATCTTTGGCAGCGCGATTTCACTCTCGATCCTACTTGGCAGAACTTCGGGAACAATCGTCAGACCGGTTCCACGCATGCTATCACGATAAAGGGTAAAAATATCAGCGGCGCGTATACGGAGGGCGATAACAACTGGAGAGACGGTAATTTCGGCTTGTATAAAATGGATTACGAGGAGGGTCTTTATTTCGGCTATAAACTTTACGAGACTGCATATAACGACCCTCAGGTCGCTAACGGCGGCACGCTGTCCGGTCAGTACGACAATACACAATACGATTACGACTATCAGGTGATATATCCGTTCGGTTACGGCTTATCTTATACGACGTTCTCGTATTCGAATATGAAGGTATATACCGACGCGTCTCTTTCCAAGGAACTGACGGGATCCGTAGATCATACGGAATTCGCAACTGCGGATGGGGATAACAGAAACGCGACTAAGAAGCTGTATGTTACCGTAGATGTTGAGAACAACGGTGAGCGTGCGGGCAAGGAAGCCGTGCAGATCTACGTTACCGCGCCTTATCGTGCCGACGTTAGTGACCCCACTGTCGATAAGCCTTTTGTCTCTCTCGTGGGCTTTGCCAAAACGGATGAGATCGCGCCGAAAGATACAGAGACCGTCGTCGTCGAGGTCAACGTTCAGGATATTGCGTCTTACGATTACAGCGACGCGAACAAAAATACTCGCAAAGGCTACGAATTGGATAGCGGCGAATACGTTATCCGCGCCATGGGCAACTCCCATGCTTATGCGGATCCCGATAGCACTGTCGTCGGCTATGACGAAGCCAGGTTCACGCTTAGGGGCGACGCGTATCTTAAGTACGACGACTATGCCGACAGGGAAGTCGGTAATAAGTTCTCCACAGAAAATGGCGTGTTCGATTCCATGAGAACGGCGGATTTCACCGTGACGAATAAAGATCCCATGACGCTGCTCACGAGATCTACCCTTACGACCGCTTATCCCGTTGCGCCTGAGTATGATGAAGAAACGAATCTGTATCCCGGTAACGATATTACCGATGAAATGGGGAAAACAGTGCAGTTCTATGATGCGTACAGTCTTGATAATCAATTCTACGGTACGAATTTCGAGACTTTCAGCAAAGACGGTTGGATAGTAGATACGATCTATACCAAAACGAACGTGGATATAGACGATCCTTCCATGCCGTGGGTACAGGAAGCCAATGCGGCGTTCGCCGCTGACGGCAGAGCTACCTTGAATAAGTGGACGCAGAAGCCCGGAGGTGCAAGGGAAGGTCAATATGATATTACGCTTTCCGATCTGTACGGCAAAGATCCTTTCGGCTCAGCCGCGGATCAGAAGGCATGGGATGACTTCATGAACCAGCTGACGTATACCGATATGATCAACATTTTCGGTAATTATCAGTCGAGCAGTTTCGAAGAAATAGACTTTTATGCTCTTGCCGCTACCGACCGTACTTCCCTTATACTGTATTCGTTCCATGACAATACCGTTCTTGCGGCTACGTTCAATACCGAACTTGCGGAAGAACAGGGTATCATCGCGGGCAGTATGATGCTTCTTAAGGGGCTCAATACCTATTGGGGCACGAACGTAAACATCCATCGTTCTCCTTTCCAGGGCAGATCTATGGAATATATGTCTCAGGATCCCATCCTTACCGGCTATATCGGAGCTGCATACACTTACGGCGGCAGTTCCACGGGAGCCGTATTCTATATCAAGCACTGTCCGCTCAACGAGCAGGAGACAGACAGAGGCAGACAGAATCTGTTTACCTTCGCTTCCGAACAGGCGATGAGAGAGATATATTTCAAGCCTTTCCAGATGGCAGTTCAGGAAGGCGGCGCAAAGGGTATGATGGGAGCGTTCGGCCGCATCGGTACGATACCCGTTAATACCAATTATAACTTCACGACTTCCGTCGTTCGCGGCGAATGGAACTTCATGGGTTCCATTACTACCGATGCATACAGCGGACTTAAACAGTGCTGCCCTCCCGATCTTCTTGTGCGTGCCGGTACGGATACTATCGCGACCGAGACGCTTTCGGGGACTTGGGATCCCACTCTCCGCAACAACCTCGGCGGCGTTGTGGTCGGCAAAAAGTCAGGCGAGGAACAGGCGGACGATCCGTATCGGAGCGACGTGCAGTATTATTTCGTCCGTAAGGCGGCGATGTGGTTCTGCTGGGTCCATGCGAATTCCGCAATGAACAGACAGGGACTTGAATACAGCGATTTCAAGGACTGGGGAACGGTTTCTTCTCTTTACGGATTCATTGAAATGAGCAGCGGCGGCACTCCTCAAAACGTCGCTTACGACCAGGGCGCTTCGGTCAATATCACTACGGCAATGAAGAACGATGCCGTGTCGGTAGAAGGCGCTCAGTCTGTAAGGTACGACATATCGGCAGGCACACTGCCCGCGGGACTGATGCTCAACGGTGAGACCGGCGCCATAACAGGTACGCTCACGGCAGCGGCAGGCGAGTATAGCTTTACTGTGAGAATGATCGTGGATCATTGGGCGAAAAAGACGCTTGTATTCAATATGACCGTCAACGACGCGTTCTCTTATGCAAGCGGTCCTAACGATTCCGGAAACATGTCCGCAGCTGCGGTCGGCAAGATGTTCATGGGACAGCTTTCCGTAAAGGGTGCGACTGACGAGACCGTCTGGAGCGTGAGCAGCGGAGCCCTGCCCGCAGGCATGACTATGGATGCGGGCGGTACCATCACGGGCACGCCTACCGAGTCCGGTACGTTTGAGTTTACGGCTACGGCTACAACGGGCGGTACCGCAGTTTCAAAGACATATACCATCGTCGTAGCGGAGGGCGAGCCTTCCGGCATACAGATGCAGGTATCCGACGGATATATCCAGTGGAAGTATGAAGACGAAGACGAGTGGCATAACATCATCGCGGTGAGCGAACTGAAAGGCGAGAAAGGCGATACCGGCGCCCAGGGCGAAAAGGGCGATCCCGGAGAGCCTGCCGAAGGCGGATGCGGCAGCGCGATGGCGGACGGCACTCTCGTTATCGTAGCGGCGGCGGTACTCGCGGTAGGCGCAGTCGGCGGGATAGTCGCGTTCGTGCGTCGTCGTAAAAACAAATAAAAATCAGTAACGTCCGAATAAGGACTTCCGTAAACGGAGTCTGCTGAAACAGGTATTGCTCCGGCGGAAAGCTCATCGTTTTCCGCCGGAGCGGCGGTTTCAGATAAAGGAGAAGGATAAAAATGAAAAAGAAAGGAATAGCTTTGATAGTTGCCGTCGTTATGCTCGTTGCGGTGCTTGCCATAGGAACGGCAGGTTGCGGCTCGCGCGAGGATACGCCGATATCTTATACCGTGACGTTCGATCTTAATTACCCGGACGCCCCTGCAAATACCGAATCCTCGGTGGAATCAGGAAAGACCGTTGCCGAACCGGCCGCGCCCGTGCGCGACGGCTGGCTGTTCGACGGTTGGTATACGACCGAAGATGCCGACGAGGGGACTGAATACGTTTTCACTACCGCGGTCACCGGAGACATAACGCTTTACGCGAAATGGGTGCAGAACAGCGTGACCGTTGTATTCGATGAGAACTATTACGAAGATGAAGACGATACCGATACCGTCTATCTCGAAAAAACGGCGACCAAGGGCGGTACCGTTGACAGACCCCCTGATCCCGAGAGAGAGAATTATGAGTTTGCGGGATGGTTCTCCGATGCGAACGGAACGGTCGCGTATGATTTCGATGAGCCCGTAACGACCGATCTCACTCTTTATGCGAAATGGACGCCTGTAGCGACTGAGGGTTATTTCATATATTCCTATTATCTCAACTACGGCGATCAGACGGGACCTTATCGTCAGGAGCTTGTTATCGAAGGGTTCAGGGCGACTCAGCCTACGGCGCCTTCCCGCGACGGCTATTATTTCGGAGGTTGGTACACAGATCCTGAGTGCACGGACAGATACAATTTTATCGCTACTGTTTCGTCGTCCGACCTTTCGCTGTATGCGAAGTGGCTGGAGGGCTATACGTTCGAAGCCGAATATACGTATCTTACGGGTAAACCCGGTCAGGGCATGTCCGACAATGTTACCGGCACACAGCTCATCATGAGCGCAGACGATTTCGAGAACGGCGAAGAGATGGGCGTGAGCAACGGTTTCCTTATTTCCCGTTTGCTGTATCGCGGTGCATTCCTTGATTTCGAGATAACCGTACAGGAGAGCGTGGATGACGCAGTGCTCGTTTTCCGTCTTACTCCGGATATGTATAATATGATACTGAGCAACGACGAGCTTCAGTTTCTCGTGAAGAGCGAGGGCGATGAGGATTTTGTAGCTCTCGGCCCGGAAGACGGATATGAGGGATTGGAACTTACCGGGGCATACGGTACGACGCCCGGAACGCCTAACGGTGAACAGAATAAACGTCCCTTTGAAAATTATACCATAACTACTTCGCTCACGCTGGAAGCCGGCCATAATACGATAAGACTTTACGTCAACAATAACTACGGCCATAGCGGTACGTATCAGGCGGAATGCCCTCTCGTGGATTGCATGTATATTTATGCAGATACCGAAGTGACGTGGTATGAATACTATCCCGAAAACATTCAAGGAAAGTAAGGAGATAACATGAAAATATTCCCGTACATCAAAAGACCGGGTTGGTACGTTCTTGCGGTGGCGACGCTGTGCGGACTTGTCGCTCTGATCGTTTATCTCGCCGCCGGGCTTACGCCGTTCGTTCAGGGGTATTCGCCCCTCGTTATCGTGACTTATGTACTCGGCGCTGTATTCGGAGCAGCCTCGATAGTGACGGGGTTCAGGGTCGCAGGGTTCTGCTGCTATGTGTCGTTCATGGCTTCGCTGCTTGCATACGTCACCAGCCAGATCAATTATATAGCGAACGTCGCGGTCAGTATAGACGGCGAAACGTTGTCGGGCGCGTTCTTTATTATTGTGATCTTTTCCGTGCTTGCGCTCGCCGGTTCGATATTCGCGTTCGCTACGCTTAAAAATAAGGAAGTTCCGACGAAGGAGGCGATATGAGATTTCCGATACCGGTAAAAGTGCTCAGATTGCTCGCGGAGATACTTATACCGTTGTTTGTGGTGCTTATTATCGCGACTTCGGTGGGATTCTCTTACAGTACTCTGATCAATCAGACGTTTAAGCTGCAAAGCTATAAGGTCATAGAGGGCGACAGCGGACAGGTCATCGAGGTCGAGGAGTATACCGCCGATTTCGAAAATTACGATCAGCTGCGGGCTTCGTCCGACGCGCTTTGCGAAGAGGTGGAGGCGGAAGGTCTCGTACTTCTTAAAAACGAGCCGGGAACGCTTCCCCTGTCCGCCGAAGAACGTAACGTCAGCCTGTTCCTCACGGGTTCGGTCGAGTTCAACAGCAGCCGTCAGGGAATGCGCATCTGGACGCCGTCCGATCCGATAAGCGACAGAAAATATCCGACGCTCAGAGCCGCGCTCGAAGCGGAAGGATTTTCCGTCAACGACAGTCTCTGGGATCTCTATGATACCGGAGCCGCACGGTCGTACGGCGGGACCAGCGGACTCAATCCCGAATCGAACAAGATAAGCTACAATATCAACGAAGCACCGTGGAGCCTTCTTGTAGATAACGGTATGCCGGATACGTTTGCGTCTTACGGCGACGCCGCGATCGTGGTCATAACGCGCGATGACACCGAAGGCTCGGATCCCAACGTCAACTTCGGCAGCGACGGCGAAGGCGGAAACTATCTCGCCCTTTCTCCGGAAGAACGCGACGTGCTCGAACAGGTGTCTGCGCTCAGGCGCAGCGGTACGTTCGGCAAAGTGATCGTGCTTCTTAATTCCGCTATACCCGTTCAGCTCGATTTTCTCGATGACGAGGATGTCGTCGTGGATGCATGTCTGTGGGTGGGAAATGTCGGCGCGAGCGGCATACATGCTGTCGTGGACGCGCTCATAGGAAAAGTTAATCCTTCCGGCAGGCTCACGGATACATACCTTAAAGATAATCTCTCTTCTCCCGCCATGGCGAGCTGGGCGCTGAATCCTTACGGAACGTTTTCACGCGAGTACATCGGAGCCTCCGAACATTCGCTGACTACTACTCAGCGCAACTACGGCGTATACAACGAAGGGATATATGTCGGCTACCGTTATTACGAAACGCGATATGAGGACGTAGTCCTCGGGACGGCGGGTGCAGGCGACTATGTGTATTCTGACGAAGTAGCGTATCCTTTCGGCTACGGTTTGTCGTATACCACTTTCTCTTACAGCGACTTTACTGTTGCTCCCGCCCCCGACGGCAAGACGTTCAACGTATCCGTTTATGTCGAGAACACGGGCGAGACCGACGGCAGACATACCGTTCAGATATATGCGCAGAAACCGTATACTTCAGGCGGCGTGGAAAAAGCGTCCGTCGAACTCGTGGGTTTTGCCAAGACCAATGTGCTCGGTCGCGGCGGCGGCGAGACAGTGAACATCACCGTGGAAAAATCGAGACTTACGTCGTTCGATACCGACGGAGCGGGAACATATATCCTCGATAAGGGCGACTATCTGTTCACCGTCGGCAGAGACGCGCATGACGCGATAAACAATATACTCGCTTTCAAAGACCTTACCGCGGAGCAGGATGCGCGCATGGATGGGGAGGGCAATGCCGAACTCGTCGCCACGGCGTTAAGTCTTGATGCGGCGGACACCGAAACGTACTCCGTATCCGAAGAAACGGGTAATGAGATAAACGCCAGGCTCGATTGGCTGGATATAAACAAATACGAAGGTCGCGGGGACAATTCCGTGACATACGTGTCCCGCAGCGACTGGACTGGCACCTGGCCGACCGAAAGCATAGAGATAACCGTTACCGATCGCATGGCGGAAGATCTTGCCAATAAAACGATCGAAGACATCCCCGAAAACGACGAAGCCATGCCCGGACTTGGAGAGCAGAACGGATTGTCTCTTGCTATGCTCCATCCGACCATCAACGGTACTGGTGAGATAATACCGTACGACGATCCTCGCTGGGACGACCTTACGTCTCAGATGACGTTCGACGAAATGAACATGCTGCTTACCACCGGCTTCTGCCAAACGGCGAGCGTTTCCAGCGTGTCAAAGCCTCAGACGAAGGAAATGGACGGTCCCACTTATTGCAAAGAGAGCACGTCGGGCGCCAGATTCCCGTGCGAAGGCATATGGGCTTCCACGTTCGATCTCGACCTTCTGCGTGAGATAGGCATAGCGATGGCGAACGACACGCTGCTCACCGATTACAGCGGCATGTGGATCCCCGGTATAAATATCCACCGCACGCCTTACGGCGGTCGTGCGCACGAGTATTTTTCCGAAGATCCTTTCCTTACCGGCATCGCCGCCGAAGCGGAGATCAAAGGCATACAGAGCAAGGGCGTCATGGCATACCCCAAGCATTATGTGTTCAATGATCAGGAATCCGATCGTAACGGCGTAAGCGTTTGGCTGAACGAGCAGGCGGCACGCGAGATATTCCTCGAACCTTGGAAATACGCATGCTCGCCCAAACGCGGAAACGCGCATGCGATCATGAGTTCGTTCAACCGCGCGGGAGCGCTCTGGACGAGCGGGAGCGCAGATCTCATAGACGGTATATTGCGCGACGAATTCGGTTTTGAAGGCTTTGTCATGACCGATATGGCGGATTCAAACGGCGTGGAATACATGACTACGCTCAACGGCATCCTTGCCGGTACCGACATATGGCTGACTTCGTCCGGTCATAGCTTCAATGATTACAGAAACGAACCTGTCGTGGTGAATGCGATGTTCGAATCCTGTAAACGTATATTGTTCAACGTCGGTAATTACAGTGTCGAAATGAACGGAACCGACGCGGACGACAGATTCGTTAATATCCTGACGTGGTGGCAGATACTGCTTATCGTTATAGACGTTGTAGTAGGCGTTGCCGCCGTGGCGTCGGCGGGACTGTTCTGTTACCGGTGGCTGGTCGAACGAAAGAGAGCGGTAAAGCAAGAATAGCGCAAAACAAGAACAGCAAAAAAAGTATAGCAAACGTCGTGCGCCGCACTTTCAATGGTGCGGCGCAAGCGATAAAAGGGGAAACGTATGAAACTATTTGGCACCAAAAAATGGACAGCCGCCGCGGCGATACTCATATTCGTTCTTTGTGTGGCGATCGTTATGAGCGTATGGGCGTTCCAGAACGAGTTGCAGATAAGCAACGGTCTCGGGGTAAAGCTGAGCGAGGTGGTCGGCGGTCTGTCGTCCGATCCCGCTACTTATCGTTATCGCACGGCATACACGGAAAACGGTATCCCGTCCGACGAAGGTCTGGAAAAACTGCTCGTCGACGAATACGCTCATTGCGTGACGGAAGAGACGGAGGGCGCGGTATTGCTGCATAACGAGAACGACGCTCTTCCGCTCGGAGCGGATGAGATGAAGCTCACGCTCTTCGGACATGCTACAGTACAGCCTCTTTATCGTCCGCGCTCGGGCGGAGCATGGACGGACGGACAGAAAGATCTCGTGACGTATGTCGACGCGTTGAAAAACGCGGGTTTTGCGGTCAACGAGACGCTTGTGGACGCATATGAATCGAGCGATTCCTATCGCGGCGGCAAGGGCGGAGGTACCGGCAGCCCCGATACAGCGTTCTTGCTCGGTGAAGAGCCTGCTTCGTTTTACACCGAAAAGATAAAGAGCAGTTTTGAAAAAAGCGTGGCGGTGATCATGCTCGCGCGCGAAGGCGGCGAGACGCGCGATCTGCCCGTTAGTGACTACGAGGGCAAAAAACATCTCGAGCTGCATGACGCGGAGAAGGATATGCTCTCGCTCGTGAAGCAGTATAAGGATAACGGAACTTTCACTAAAGTGATACTTCTTCTCAATACCACGAATCCGCTCGAACTCGGTTTCTTAAAAGAATACGGTATCGACGCCTGTATGTGGATAGGAAGTCCGGGACTGCGCGGTTTCGAGGGTGTGGCTGACCTGCTCAAGGGCGATGCCAATCCTTCGGGCAGGCTGGTAGAAACGTATGCGGCGAATTCTCTGTCCGCGCCTGCAATGGTCAATTTCGGGGATATATCGTATACGAATGCCGACAAGGTGGATTTTGCGGATCAGGCTCAGTTCGAGAGTAAACTCGTTGTATATGCGGAGGGCATATATCAGGGTTATAAGTATTACGAGACCCGCTATGAAGACGTTGTCCTCGGCAGGTACGGCGCGGACGATCCCGTCGGTTCGACGGACGGAGAGGCGTGGACGTATGCCGACGAAGTGATCTATCCGTTCGGTCACGGGCTGTCGTATTCCGAATTCTCGGAGACGCTGAACGGCGTGACGTACGACGCCGAAACGAAGGAGTATGTCGCGTCCGTCACCGTGAAAAACGAGGGCGGGATGCCGGGCAAACATGTCGTGCATCTGTACGCGCAGACGCCGTACGGCGTATACGAACGAGATAATCTCGTGGAAAAGAGCGCCGTGCAGCTGGCGGGCTTTGCCAAGACCGGCGAGATCGACGAGGGCAGCTCGGAAACCGTGGAAGTGCGTGTAGACGAGTATCTGCTCGCGAGCTACGATCATAACGCGCTCAAGGGTTACTATCTGTCGGGCGGAGACTACTATTTCGCTATCGGAGATAACGTACACGATGCGCTCAACAACGTGCTTGCCGCAAAGGCTGCAGCCGGCGCTGACGTACGCGTCGACGCCATGACGGCTCCCGGAAACGCCGACGATGCGGTAGTGCTTACGCGCGAAGAGGACAAAGAAACGTATCTGACGTCGCGGCAGACGGGCAACCGAGTGACCAATCTGTTCGACGATGCGGATATAAACTATTGGGTAGAGGACGCGGTGACGTATCTTACTCGTAAGAACTGGAGCGGGACTTATCCTACCGAAACGACTACCGTTGCGGTGACCGAAGAAATGCTTGTCGAGCTGGACGGCTATACGTATGAAAAACCGGATGATGCGCCGGGCGTCGATGATTTCACGCTCGGTAAGGATGCGGGCGTTAAATTCGCGGATATGTACGGCGTTCCTTACGATGACGATGAGAAGTGGGATGTTTTCCTGGATCAGCTTTCATTGGACGATATGGTGAGCATACTGGACGACAGTTTCAGTACTCGCGGCGTGATCAGCGTGTCAAAGCCCGAGCAGAAGAATAACGACGGGCCGGACGGCGCTCAGCAGGCGTATATATACGGAGACCGTCGCGGGGCGACATGTTATCCGTCCGAGACCGTATTGTCATCCACATGGAACCTGGATCTCGCGGCAAAGCGAGGCAGATTCCTCGGCGAAGATAATCTGTATTCGGGAGCGACCCAGATGTGGTCGCCCGCAGCCAATCTTCATCGTACGCCGTATTCGGGACGCAATTACGAATATTACTCCGAAGACCCGGTTACGAATTACTATTTTCTCGGAACGGAGGTGCGTGAGATGCAGCGCATGGGAGTGAATGTTGCTCCTAAACATCTCGCCGCCAATGATCAGGAGACCAACCGTTACGGCGTCGGCACGTTCATGACCGAACAGACGTTGCGCGAAGGACCGCTCAAGGGCTTCGAAGCGGCTTTTACGATAGGAGGCGCTTTAGGCGTTATGACGTCGTACAGCCGCATAGGCTGCACTTATGCCGGTCAAAGCTCCGCGCTGCAGGAAGATCTGCTGACGGACGAATGGGGGTTCAACGGCGTTATCATCAGCGACGCCGTGACGGGAAAGATATATCAGCATCCGGTCGAGATGCAGGCGGCGGGCAACGATATGTACTGTATAAGCGTCGGCGCGGACTATTTCGCGGGACCTAAGATCAAAAAAGCGATATTGGACAACGACGACGGGTATCTCCTCGGAAAACTGCGCGAGACCAACAAACAGTTCTATTACTCATTTGCCAATTCTAATCTCGTAAACGGACTGACGTCCGATTCCGAAGTCAGGAACGTATTGCCATGGTGGCAGAGCCTCATAATAGCGATCATCGTGCTGCTGTCTGTGGCTGCCGCGGGCTGCTCGGCGATGAGCATCGCGTCATATATCTCGGCTAAGAGAAAGGAGAAAGAAAAATGAAAATGATGCGTCGCAGATCGGTGTTCCTTCTCAATTGCGCGGCAAGCGTGCTCGCTCTCGTTCTCGCCGTCATGTATATCGCGTATTCCATGAGTAACGATACGTTCGTGCCGGCGGTGTTCGTATTGCTGCTGATAGGCGTAGCGGGGAGCATCGCGTCGATGTTCTTCGAGACACCAATGCTGCCTCTCGTGCCGTGCGCATGCTGGTCGCTCGCTTTCGCGTTCTTCCTGACGGATCGTCTCATGATGTTTGGGGATTATCTCAACGGGCTGCCGGGTCTGTCCGGCGGCGGGAATATAATAGAACTCGTGTTCGTCATACTTATAGGGATCGCGCTCTGCGTGATCATGGAGATAGTGTCGTGTTTTATGATCGGATCGGACAAACGATCCGAAAAATGAGTCAGACATCGATCTATCTCTTAAGATTTCGGCTCGGTACGTTTCGGTACCGAGCCGAAATCGTATTGTATCGGCGGTCTGCAGCCGTTTTGCCGGGAGTATTCTCGTTATTCCCGTATTGACAGTTTTGCCGGGGCGTGGTATAATTTGATAAACGGACATGCCGAAAGGGAAAGGAGGAAAACGATGAGGTATGTGTGCCGCGTATGCGGGTATGTTTACGACGAGGAGAAGGAGGGCGTGCGGTGGAGCGATCTGCCGGACGGGTGGAAGTGCCCGATGTGCGGAGCGCCCAAGTCCGCGTTTTCGCCCGAAAGCGCGGATGACGACAGAACTGAGAATGCCGGGCGCGGGGAAAAGCCGCGCGTCCGGACGCCGGCGGGCGATACGAAACTGACGGCGGCAGAGCTTTCCGCCGTATTTTCCAACCTCGCAAGAGGCTGCGAAAAGCAGTATATGCCGGAGGAGAAGGCGCTGTTCGCGTCGCTCGCGGAGCGGTTCGCGGAAGCCGTGCCTCCGGCGGAGGATGCGGATATATCCTCTCTCGCCGAGGCGGTGGCGCGTAATGCGGACGAGAGCTTTGCCGAAGCGAAGGCCGTGGCGGAGGACGCTCACGACCGCGGCGCCATGCGCGCGCTCGTATGGGGAGAGAAAGTGACGACCATGCTCAAAGGTCTGCTCGAGCGCGTCGCCGCCGAAGGGACGGATTTTCTTCGCGATACGTCGGTATGGGTGTGCAGCATATGCGGGTTCGTATACGTGGGCGACGAGCCGCCCGCGCTGTGCCCCGTGTGCAAAGTCCCCGCATGGAAATTCGAAGAGATAGGGAGGAAGGGATGATGGAACGTTACGCAGTGAGGAACCTGAGACTTTGCACTAAGGACTGCCTTTGCCTTTACGTGTGTCCGACGGGCGCGACGGATACCGAAAACAGCGTGATAGACCGCGATAAGTGCATCGGCTGCGAGGCATGCGCAAAAGCCTGCCCGAGCGGAGCGATAAGCATGATGCCGCTTGCTCTGCCGCCCCAGCAGCCTAAAACGGAAGAAGTGAAACGCGCGGTGCGCGCTCTTGCGCGCGGCGTGACGGATATAGAGTTCGCCGCGCGTACGCTTGCGGATAAGGAGACGGGCGACGCAAGACTGCTGCGCGCCGTCGCCATGTCGTCCCGCAGGACGGCGGAGGATCTTTACCGCGAAGCGGGATACATGCTGCCGCAGAGCGCGGAGACGCATGAACTCCTTGCCGCAGTCGGAGACGAGGCGGCGGAGGAACTGCTTCGCAGGATCGTTCCGAATGAGAGCGTGACGCCCAAGGCGAAATACAGGTGTCTCGCGTGCGGCGCGGAGTTCGAAGTTCCGGAAGGCGAAAAGCCCGTCTGCCCGAGATGCCTTTCCGAAGGCGGTCTTCTCGAGCGCATCGGTTGACGGCGGCGGGATATACGCGCGCTTGACGCGCATCTGAATGAAAGGGGCTGCCCTGCGGGAATGCGGGCAGACCCTTTTATAAAAGTTTACCGCAGAGCGCATATGCGCTCTGCGGTAAACTTAACTGCTTTATCGTAAGGATCTGTCCTGTTCGTCCGGTCTTTTTCCGCGTCATGCCGTTGCCGACGGAGCGTCGGGAGGCGAGTAGCGGTACTGCGACAGGCTGTCTACCGTTATGGTCTCCGTTTCGCCGGAGAGAGCAAGGACGTTGGTATACGTAGGTCTGCCGAACCAGCTGCCTGCCGACATGCGCTGCGTTTCCACCGCTTCCACGGTTATTGCGAGCGTATCGCCCGCGGAAACGTTATCGAAAGCGTCGTATACGTCCTGAGCGCTCGTTACCGCGGTGGTCGTCGTATCGCCGGTATCGGCGTCCGTTATGGCTATCTGCCTTATCGCGTCGAAAGTGCTCGCGGCTCCGCTGAGATATTCTTCGTAGGTGTCAAGTCCCGAGAGGTCGTCGCTGGGCGCGTACTGCGCGTATACGATCGTCTCTCTGCCCGAAAGGTCGTCGGTGTATACGGTACCGCTCGACGCGGTTATCGTAAGACTTGCGTCGCCGGGCACATAGCCGTAGAGTTCGTCATCGGTATTATAGGTGTCGATCAGATTGTCAACGGCATACTTTGCGTCGTCCGCCGGTATCGCGAAGCCCAGTCCGTCGTATCCCGACGCTCCCGAGTTGACTATGCCCGCGAGGGCTGCCGACCAGTCGCCGCTTTCCGTTTCGTATGTGTAGAACAGTCCGCCGCCCGAGTTGCCGCTGTTTATCGCGGCGTCCATCTGTATCAGATCCATGCTGCCTATGTCCTCGACGTCTATCTTTCTGCTCGTCGCGGACACTATGCCCCGGGTGACAGTTCCTCCCAGCGTACCCGTCGGGTTGCCTATCGCTATCACTTCGGAGCCTACCATGAGGTCGTCGATATTTTCAAGCCAGTTGGCGACCGTAAGATCTTCGTTCGAATCTATGCGGAGCACGGCTATGTCGCGTTCGTGAGAGCCTCCTATGAATTCGGCGGTATATGTCGTCGTGCTCTCCGTGCCGTCCTCGGCAATGGAAAGTACGTTTACGTACATGTAATAGCAGTCTTCGACGACATGCTGGTTGGTGACGATGTAATATCCGTCTTCGCCGTCCTCGCCGATTATCACGCCCGCACCCGCAGAGGTCATGAGCACCGTCTGTCCGTTGCTCTCGCCGTATCCCTCGCCGTATACTTCGACGACGCTCGGACGGATGTTCGCGATCATCTCGGTGTAAGTGGAATACGTCGGCAGAGTTGCCGAGCTGGAATTCACGTTGTAGGTGCGCGGCGCGTCGCTGCCGCATGCGGCAAACGCCAGACATGCCGCCGCCACAAGTATTACGGATACAATCGCCGCCGTAACGGTCCTTTTTTTCATGTTCATTTCCTCCCGGATAAGCACGCGCCCGCAGTACGCGCGCACTTTCTGTGTCTGTTTATCGTAATTATACCCATTGTAAAATTAAAAACGCATTAAGCGGATCATTAGAAGCGCATTAAAATGGTATTTTTCCGTGAATAAAAATGAAGCGTATCGCTTGACCCGGTTTTCGCAAAGTGATATCATATCGGCATAAGCATATTTACGGAGACAACACGATGAGAGGAGACGACAGAAAACAGGTGATAGTCCGCATGAAACCCGAACTGCTGGATAAGCTGACGCGGCTGGCGGAACGCGAGTACCGTTCGGTGAACGGAGAGATAGAGTATCTCGTGGCGCAGGCGGTGCGCACTGACGGAGGCAGCGGCGCATACCCGCCTGAATTTTTCGACGGCGCGGCGGCGTTCATCTGGGACGGGGAAGAGCGTGAGCTCATGCCCATGCGCAGCACCGATCCCGTAAGACTTACCGATCTGAAGAAATACGAAGAGGAAAAAGAAGTGGTCGTGAAAAACACGCTGGCGTTCCTTTCCGGGCTGCCCGCGCAGAACGTATTGCTTTACGGCGATCGCGGAACGGGCAAGTCAAGCACGGTACATGCGATAATAAACGAATTTTCGGCGCGCGGGCTGCGGCTCATAGAGGTCAAGAAAAAGGATATAATCACGCTGCCGCGCCTGATGAACGTCATATCCGACGGCGGCGACAAGAAATTCATAATATTCATAGACGACCTGACGTTCGTCGAAGGGCAGGATAACTACGGGGAGCTTAAAGCCGTGCTCGAAGGCAGCGCTCTTCATCTCGGTAACGTGATCATTTATGCGACGACCAATCGCCGTCATCTCATAAAGGAGACCGTGGAGGACCGTAAGAACGATATGCACGAGTCCGATCTGCGCCAGGAACAGATGAGCCTGTCCGACCGGTTCGGTATCGTGGTGTCCTATTTCAATCCCGACAAGCGTGAATTCGCCGATATCCTCCGCTCTATCCTTGCGGACCGCGGGATCGTTCTGCCCGAGGACGAGCTTTCGCTCCGCGCAGAACGTTTCTGTATCGAAAAGGGCGGCCGCTCGCCGCGCGGCGCGCGTCAGCTTGCGGATATCATACAGTGTGAGATAAACGGCAGGTAATGACGGCATGACCGTCCGCCTGTCCGCGTACCTGCGGCTGCCGGCAAACTTGTAAGATCGACCTTATAATTGCAGTTACACTCCACTCATCCGGCTCGTGTTCGCGCTGACGCGCTCAGCACATCGCCACCTTCCCTGGGGCAACCAGGGAAGGCAGGACAGCGGACTCGCTTTGCTCGTAAATTTATAAAATACTAACGCGTCACGTCCTCGACGTGCGCGTCCGCTTTATGAGGGAGACTAACGGAGCTGTATTACAGAATTCGCAGAAAGTTCATTGTATTTTCGAGAAAAAACCGCGTTTCTCGAAGTGCGCGGAGCGAAAACGGCCGCCATAGGGTGACCCCATGGCGGCTCGAAAACGCGGTTTTAGCCGAAAAGACGATAAGACTTTCGTCTATCCGAAGCGCACGCTTTGCGTGCGCAAGGAAAAATGTCAGACCTTCTCGTGCTTGCCGTAGTAAGCGTTGAGATACATCTGTTTGATCTCGCTCATGAGCGGGTAACGGGGGTTAGCGCCCGTGCACTGGTCGTCGAATGCCTGCTCGGTCATTGCGTCGAGGCGGTCGAGGAAGTCCTTTTCATCGGGCACATAGTCCTTGATGGTGGGCTTGATGCCGATCCTGACTTTAAGCTCGTCGATAGCCTTGATAAGGTTTTCCACCTTCTCTTCGTCCGTCTTACCCTTAAGTCCGAGGTAGTCCGCCACTTCGGCGTAGCGCGCCATCGTGTGCGGATGATCGTACTGCGAGAACGTACCCATCTTCGTGGGCTGCTCTGCGGAGTTGAAGCGGATGACTTCGTCTATCATCAGCGCATTGGCGATACCGTGAGGCAGGTGGTGGAACGCGCCCAGCTTGTGCGCCATGGAGTGGCATACGCCGAGGAACGCGTTTGCGAACGCCATACCTGCCATCGTGGCTGCGTTTGCCATCTTCTCGCGTGCGACGGGATCGTTGGGACCGTTGTCGTAAGCGCGGGGCAGATATTCGAATATCATCTTAAGTGAGCGGAGCGCGATGCCGTCCGTGTAATCGGTAGCCATCGTGGACGCATAAGCCTCGAGAGCGTGGGTGACCGCGTCGATACCCGAAGCGCTCGTAAGACCCTTGGGTGCGTTCATCATCATGTCCGCGTCTACGATAGCCATGTTAGGCATGAGCTCGTAATCGGCAAGGGGATACTTGACGCCCGTCTTCTCGTCGGTGATGACGGCGAACGGCGTGACTTCCGAACCGGTACCTGCGGAGGTGGGGATAGCGACGAAGAACGCTTTCTCGCCCATCTTGGGGAAGGTGTATACGCGCTTACGGATATCTATGAAGCGCATCGCCATATCGAGGAAGTCAGCCTCGGGATGCTCGTAAAGCACCCACATGATCTTACCGGCGTCCATTGCGGAGCCGCCGCCGATGGCGATGATGCAGTCGGGAGCGAACTCCGCCATCTGCTTCACTCCTTCGCGTGCGCATGCCAGCGTGGGATCGGGAGCGACGTCGGAGAACGTCGTGTGCTTGATGCCCATTTCATCCAGCTTCTGCTCGATGGGCTTGGTGTAACCGTTGTTGTACAGGAAGCTGTCCGTAACGATGAACGCCTTTTTCTTGCCCATTACGTTGCCAAGCTCGTCAAGCGCGACGGGCAGGCAGCCCTTCTTGAAGTATACTTTCTGAGGTGCTCTGAACCACAGCATATTCTCTCTCCTTTCCGCAACCGTTTTGATATTTATAAGGTGTTTTACGCCGACGTTCTCGGACACGCTGTTGCCGCCCCAGCTGCCGCAGCCCAAAGTAAGGGAGGGCGCGAGCTTGAAGTTGTACAGGTCGCCGATGCCGCCGTGCGAAGAAGGAGTGTTGACGAGTATGCGGCAGGTCTTCATCCTCTCTGCGAATTCCGCGAGCTTTTCTTTCTCGGTCACCGCGTTGAGATAGATGGACGAAGTGTGGCCGTAGCCGCCGTCTGCGATGAGGTGCTCCGCCTTGTCGAAAGCATCCTGGATATTCTTAGCCTTATACATCGCAAGGACGGGGGAGAGCTTCTCGTGAGCGAACTCTTCGGAGATATCCACGCTCTCCACCTCGCCGATGAGGATCTTGGTGCTCTCGGGAACGTCCACGCCCGCGAGTTTGGCTATGGTATGCGCCTTCTGACCGACTATCTTCGCGTTCAGCGCGCCGTTGATTATTATGGTCTTTCTTACCTTGTCAAGCTCTTCGCCCTTGAGGAAATAGCAGCCTCTGTAAGCGAATTCCTTCTTGACGGCGTCGTATACGTTCTTATGAACGATGACGGACTGCTCGGAAGCGCAGATCATGCCGTTGTCGAACGTCTTGGAGTGGATTATGGAGTTGACCGCGAGCAGTATGTCCGCCGTATCGTCTATGATGGCGGGGGTGTTGCCCGCGCCCACGCCGAGAGCGGGTTTGCCGCTGGAATAAGCCGCCTTGACCATGCCGGGGCCGCCCGTCGCGAGTATGACGTCCGCTTCCTTCATGAGGAGGTTGGTCATATCCAGAGAGGGGATATCGATCCAGCCGATGATTCCTTCGGGCGCGCCGGCTTCGACTGCCGCTTCGAGAACGATCTTTGCCGCCGCTATGGTGCTCATTTTTGCTCTCGGGTGCGGCGAGATGATTATGCCGTTACGCGTTTTGAGCGAGATAAGCGATTTGAATATAGCCGTGGACGTGGGGTTGGTCGTCGGGATGACGGCTGCGATGACGCCGATAGGCTCGGCGACTTTCTTGACGCCGTATGCCTTGTCTTCCTCGATGACGCCGCACGTTTTGGTGTGCTTGTAAGCGTTGTAAATGTGCTCTGCGGCGTAGTTGTTCTTGATGACTTTGTCTTCGACCACGCCCATGCCCGTCTCTTCGACGGCC
>USNB01000002.1 GCA_900555875.1 uncultured Eubacteriales bacterium | reverse complement strand
GCACGCTGCCCCGTCTCTGCAGTCATTGAGCTTTTTCCGTCATCGGTATGACGGGAACGGATATCGATCTGCTTATGTACTTATCGTATGCGACGACGATGAACGTTCGGTTCTGCAGTTCCCGTATATCGTCGTTCGTGATGAATTTACGCGAATGTATCCTTTCTCGTCCGTTGTCGGAAAAGAGATATGTCACGCGGGTCTTGAGACTGCCCGGTATGACCCGCAGCACGACCGCACAGTGCAGACCTCCTTTCTCGAATACCGTATCGCATTTCGACGCCTTGTTTTTATAGTATGCGGGAACGGCAAAGCCTACTGCGCCGAGCAGCGCGACGAGCGGCAGTATCGTCAGGAATGCAGGGTCGAGGACTATACCGAGGACGATCACGGAGATCGCCGCGATGACGGAAAGAGGTCTTGCGGCTGCGATCGCCGCCGCGTCATAGCCGTCGATAAAGAAATCGGCGAATTTTCTTTCCCTTCCCGCGAGAGGAGCGACGGATCGGAGATACTCGTCCGCTTCTGCGAGAGAGGAGAATTCGCCGTTTTCCGACGGGATGAACGCCAACTCTCCGCTTCCGTAAACGGCGGGGCCGAATTTACCGACCTCCGCCGCTTTTGCTCTTTTTTTGTTACCGTGTGTCAAAACTTGATCTTTTCCGCTATATATCCTTCGAGTTTATCTGCGGATATGCGGATCTGCTCCATGCTGTCGCGATCGCGTACCGTGACGGTACCGTCCTTTTCAGTGTCGAAGTCCACCGTCACGCAGAAGGGAGTGCCTATCTCGTCCTGGCGGCGATAACGCTTGCCGATGGATCCGGCTTCGTCGTATGTGCACATGAATGACTTGGACAGCTTTTTATAGAGTGCGCGTGCGCCTTCTGAAAGATTCTTCTGGAGCGGGAGCACTGCCGCTTTGTATGCGGCTATCGCAGGACTGAAGTGCATGACGATGCGGGTCTCTCCGTTTTCCAGCGTCTCCTCGTCGTATGCTTCGGTGAGCGCCGCAAGCATGAGACGATCTGCGCCGATCGAATACTCGATGACATAGGGGATGTATTTTTCGCCGGTAGTCGGATCCGCGTACTCCATGTTCTTTCCTGAGAATTCGGAGTGACGGCCGAGGTCATAGTCCGTGCGGTTGTGTATGCCGTTGAGTTCGCTCCAGCCGATGGGGAAGAGATACTGGATGTCGCACGCCGCTTTCGCGTAATGGGCGAGCTTGTCGTGATCCTTATAGCGCAGATGCGAAGGGTCGAAACCGAGATCGACGAGGAAATCCCATGCGGCTTTTTTGAAGTACTCATACCACTCTCCGTCCGTGCCTTTCTTGCAGAACCACTGATGTTCCATCTGCTCGAACTCTATGGTACGGAATATGAAGTTTCCCGGAGTGATCTCGTTGCGGAACGCTTTGCCTATCTGTCCGATACCGAAAGGCACTTTGGCGCGCGTGGTGCGCTGAACGTTGAGGAAGTTGACGAATTCGCCCTGCGCCGTTTCGGGACGGAGATATATGGTGTTCTGTCCCTCTTCGGTGACGCCGCGGCTGGTCTCGAACATGAGATTGAACGTGCGTATGGGAGTGAAGTCGCTTTTGCCGCATTTGGGGCAGGTGACGTGATGAACGCGGATGTACTCTTCCATCTCTTCGTTTGTCATCGTATCGGGATTGATCTTGCCTTTCGAATGCGCTTCGATGAGATTGTCCGCGCGATGACGGGTCTTGCAGAATTTGCAGTCCATCTTGGGATCGGAGAAAGACGTAGTATGTCCGCTTGCATCCCAGACGCGGCTGTTCATGAGTATCGCCGCATCGATGCCGTAGGAATTTTCGCTTTCCTGAACGAATCTCTTCCACCATGCGCGTTTGATATTGTTCTTTATCTCCACGCCTACGGGACCGTAGTCCCACGTATTGCCCATGCCGCCGTATATCTCGCTACCGGGGTAGATGATGCCTCGGCCTTTGCAGAGATTGACGAGCTTATCCATCGTAGCTTTCATTATACCGATATCTCCTTAAGTCTTGTCGCGTTATATGATAGCAAAAAGAGCGGGCGCTGTCAAGCGCGGCGGCGGTCGGAACGCGCCGGGCGATAAAAAATTCCGTTCCATGGCGATTTTGCGTAACATTTCCGTGACGGAACGAGTAGTATGAAGTAGGATATCCTCACGCCGAAGATGAGCATGCTGGTGTACCGGAGAGAAAAGCCCCCGCTGCCGCTGCGGAAAAGACGTCGTCCGCATGCGGCAGGTAAGGGCGGATATTCGATAAGACGAGGCAATGTCCGAATAACAAAAGGGAGGGAAACGCGGATGTTCAATCAGGGATGCGGCTGCAATGATATATTCGTAATCCTGCTTCTCCTTTGCTGCTGCGGCGGCTCGGGAAGCGGCTGCGGATGCGGGTGCGGCTGCGGATGCGAGAAAAAGATCGATTGCTGCGATCTGGTGTTCTTATGGCTACTCATGTCCTGCTGCTGCGGCAAGAACGACTGCTGCTGCAAGTAAGGTACATAGCGTAAAAAGCCCGTTCTTCGGGCTTTTTGCGTTGTTTCGACGGGGCGGCGCATAGCCGCCCTGAGATCGCGTCGTACCCCGAAAAAGCGTATTTCGCTCGATCGCCGCGGAAACCAAGCTGCCGTACTCTTTATATCCGGTACTGCAATGAGGAAGACCGGCAATGAGAAAGCCTTTTTTAGAGCTAAAGGAGAGCGTGAGTCATCGTTTTCCCGAAATAAAAGAATAAGGTTAAAAAAGAATAAGGATAAAAAAGAAAGAGAATAAATTTATTTTAAGTTTCTTAGCGGAAAGGGGTGAGGGGGGAAACCCCCTTCTTTTCAAAGAAGGGGGTTTCCCCCGCAAAAATTGCTTCTCGCGCGCAAGGACGGGCGCGGTGCGCAAGGAAAATCCATGGAAAACAGTTGCAAAACCCATGAAAAAATGCTAAAATATTCGGGTATGCGGGCTATGCCGAGATGAGGCAAGTCCAGCGCTGTAATAAAAACGGAAACTGCGGGCACCCTTTTGCCTGAGGGGCTCGACAAGGAGACTTGAAAATGCAAAGAAGAAAAAATGCGCGCACTGTCGCGACGCTCGGCATAATGGCGGCGGTCATCGTCGTCGCCGTCCTGATCGACAATGCGTATTCGTTGGGGCTTGTGGCTCTTGGCGGAGCAAAGCTTGCGATATGTTCGCTCATAGCCGTAACGCTTGTCGCCATGCTTTACAATAAATTTCCGTATGCGATAGCTGCGGGGGCGATATTCGGGGTGACGAGTTTCGTTCTCGCGTATATATTTCCCAGTCCGATATTCCAGAACCCGCTCGCGTCCGTTCTTCCGAGACTGTTTATCGGCGTCATCGGCTTCGGCGCTTACAGGCTTGCCGGATATGCGGCAAAAGCGCTCGGCGCCGCCGCGCGCCTGACGCGTATCCCGGGTCCGCTTGCGATAGCCGTCGCCGCGCTTGGCGCGGGCGGCGTGGTAACTTATATAATATTGCTTAACGGCGTTATCGGCAGCGTGACGTATTTCGTGCTCATGTGGCTGCTCGTGCTTGCCGAACTGTTTCTTGCGGGCTTCGCCGTCGCATGCATGATCGTGCGTGCGGGCAAAGGCGGCGAACGCGCGGCGCAGCACTTTGCGCTGTCTCTCGGCTCGTTCTTCACCGTGGTCGCCAATACGGCGCTCGTTCTGCCCATGATGGTACTCGTGTCCGATTCTTTCGGTTCTCTTGCCGAAGTGTACGCGACGCTCATGCTCATAAATTTCCTTCCCGAATTGCTCGCGACGACGATACTTTCGCCGTTCGTGATCATGGGGGTCAGGAAGGGGCTTCGTCTGGATACCGACGGCAGACCGCGCAGAAAGCGCGCTTCTTCCGCGTCTGCGGAAACGGAGAGCGCCGGGCGGGACGTAAACGGCGGCGACGGACAGGTCGATAACGTAAAAGAAAAGGAAGAGGAGAACTGATGCTGCTCGCTATAGATATAGGCAACACCAACGTTAAGATAGGAGTTTTCGACGGAGACGAGCTCAAACAGTCGCTTCGCCTGTCCACAGTGCAGGGCAGAACGGGCGACGAATACGGCATGGATATCGTCAGCCGGCTCAAGGACGACGGGGTATCTCCGCGCGACGTGACGGGGGCGATAATGTCCTCCGTCAATCCGGGCATGAACTACACGTTCGAGCATGCCTGCGATTACTACCTCGGCGTAAAGCCGCTTATCGTCGGCTCCGGCATAAAGACGGGACTGAACATCAAATACGACAACCCTCGCGAAGTGGGAGCGGACAGGATAGTCAATTCCGTCGCGGCATATTACACATACGGCGGCCCGTGCATAACTCTCGACTGCGGCACCGCCACTACGTTCAACGTGATAAGCGAAAAGGGGGAATTCCTCGGCGGCGTCATAGGACACGGACTGAAGAGCGCGGCGGAAGCGCTTTCCATGTCTGCGGCAAAGCTTCCCGAAGTGGAGCTTGTACTTCCTCCGACGGTCCTCGGGCGCAATACGATAAACAACATGCAGTCCGGACTGATACAGGGGTATATCGGCATGGCGGAGCGCATCGTGCGTCTGCTGCGCGAAGAAACGGGCTATCGCGACGCAAGGGTGATCGCGACGGGCGGACTGAGCGAGCTGATATACGGCAACAGCGACATCATAGACGTGATGGACAGGACCCTCACGCTGAGAGGCCTCAACATAATATACAAAATGAATACCGAGAATGCGGGCAAACGCAAATGAGCGTCCGCGCTCGGATGATAAAAAGAACGGAGAGTGTATCGAATGAAGAAAACAGTAAACGTAGCCATCATGGGCATAGGCACCGTAGGCGGCGGGACTTACGAGATACTGACAAAGAACCGCGCGTTCATGCAGCGCACGCAGGGTATCGATTTCAACGTCGTCAAGGTGCTTGACAAGAATATAGACCGCATAAAGTCCTTCGGGATACCGGAAAGCGCCGCTGCGGCGAGCGTCGACGAGATCGCCGCGGACAAGAGCATAAGTATCGTCGTTGAGACGATGGGCGGCGTGGAACCCGCAAAAACGTTCATCGAAAAACTCCTTCTTGCGGGCAAGAGCGTAGTTACCGCCAATAAGGAGCTTGTGTCCAAGCACTGGCCGGCACTCGAAGAAGCCGCGAAAAAGGGCGGGGCGGGGCTGTATTTCGAAGCGTCCTGCGTGGGCGGCGTTCCCATCATACGTGCGCTCCAGGAAGGACTGCAGGCAAATCACATAACTTCCATCGTGGGGATCATAAACGGTACGACGAACTATATCCTTACCAAAATGACGGAGGAGGACATGAGCTATGCGGACGCTCTTAAAGAGGCGCAGCAGCTCGGTTACGCCGAATTCAATCCGACGGCAGACGTGGAGGGATTCGATGCCGCATACAAGCTGTCCATCCTTGCGTCGCTCGCGTTCCATACCTGCGTCCCTTATCAGACGATATACCGCGAGGGCATAACTCAGATATCCAAGGCAGACATAAAGACCGGTCTCGAGCTCGGTTACAGGGTCAAGCTCCTTGCGATAGGCACGCGTAAGGACAACGTCATCGAAGTGCGCGTGCATCCGACGTTCGTTCCCGCGTCTCATCCGCTTGCCGGCGTAGGCGGTTCGTTCAACGCGGTATTCGTGCACGGAGATTTCGTGGACGATCTGATGTTTTACGGCCGCGGTGCGGGTGCGCGTCCGACGGGCAGCGCGATAGTCAGCGACGTCGTGTACGCAGCCAAGGCTTCCGCGCCCGTGTATTCCGATTTCGTAAACAACGGCAAAGTCGCGGACGACGTGACGATAACGGGCGACTTCAGCAGCAAGTATTATCTTGCCGTATCCGTCAAGGACGTGCCCGGCGTGCTTGCCGCGGTAACGGGCGTATTTGCCCGTCACAGCGTCAGTATCGAGAGCGTTTCTCAGCGTTCTTCGGGCAGCGGAGCGGCCATCGTGTTCCTCACTCACACGGCTTACGAGAGCGATATCAAAGCCGCTGTGGCGGAGATAGAGGACCTTGACGATACCAACAAGGTCGAGAGCCTGATAAGAGTGCTCGCCTGATAGGGAAAATAATAATTAAAATTCGCATATGAGCGAAAATTCGTTTGACAACTCCGCGGGCATTATAATATAATTAACGGAGTATTGTAACAAGTATAAACCGAAGGAGACATCTGATGTCAAGAATCACAAAGAAGACCGTTGCGGTGATGATAGCTATCGTACTTGCGTTTGCTCTTGCCCTGACGACGGTCATGACCTATGTCGGACCGCTTTCCGCGAACGCGGCGGGCGTTACCGCAGATACAGTCATCGATACTAACGTAACGAGTTATGTCAAATACGGCGGCAGCTTTACCGTAGCTCAGCCGGAATCCGGCACCGTGCTCACCGTGGTCACGCCCGGCGGTATCGAGCTTACGGCAGAGAGCGGTCTCGGCGAACTCACCGGCAGTAATTACACTATCGCAGCGGACGAGCTCGGTGTATATAAAGTGGTATATACGCGCACCGCGACGTCCGGCGACAGTCAGGAATTCAGCGGCAGCTATTATTATAACGTCGAGTGCTATAACGACGTCGAATATATGCTTATCGTTGACGGTTACGGCTCCACGATACCGACGTATATACAGAGCGGTACGGATGTTTCCGTGACTCTGCCCGACGCTACGCTCTATTACTATGACGAGGACGAAGATGAGTGGTTCCCGGTCAGCGATGACGACGGCAGCACCGTCTATTGCAGGATAACTCGTCCCGGTTCCGACGGTACGGTCGTCGAATCGGAAGTCGACGTCGACGGTTCTACTTGGGCAAGTGATAGTGAAGTGGCTGTTTCGGCAAACGGTACCTACTTCTTCACATATTACGCGAAGCTTGCCGGAGGCAAGAACGTACTTTCCGAAGAATATACGATGCAGGCTCAGCGTTCGTTTACCGACGATACCGATCCTACGCTCAGCGTTTCCGGTATATCTTCGTCCGAATCCATCGGCACG
This sequence comes from uncultured Eubacteriales bacterium, assembly GCA_900555875.1. Classification (GTDB taxonomy): domain Bacteria; phylum Bacillota; class Clostridia; order Christensenellales; family Pumilibacteraceae; genus Protoclostridium. Next base: position 15,943 of record USNB01000002.1, on the reverse strand, counting down.
GAAGTGACCCTTCCCGCTGCGACTGTGAGCGATAACTACGACGCCCGCGTGCAGACGATCATAACCGTAATGCACGACTACGGCAACGGTCTCGAACCCGTCAAAGCCGCCGTGATCGATCCCGCTACGGGTTATGTCGAGAGAGACAGCGAGGGCATGCCGCTCTATTATCTTGCCGATGAAAACGACGGCAGCTATTCTTACGACGAAAACGGCGAGCGCGAGACTACGACCGATGTTTCGGCAGCAGTCGAGGTGACGTTCGATAACGACAACTTCATGAGCTTCTATCCGACTGAAACGGGTACGTACGAAGTTTCGTATCAGGCGAAAGACACTTCGGGTAACGATACCGTGGCGCATACTTACCGCATCAACGTTTCGGATACCACCGCTCCCGTTTACGATGAGTTCGATACGAGCATCATTCCCACGAACTGGGGACTCAACAGGGTAGAGCGCGCGGCGACGGTGGAGGACGGTACCACCGATCCCGTATCCGTGGCTACGACCGTAGCGTTCCCCATCCCCGAACTTATCGATAACAACGATACCGACGAGAATCTTCGCGTCTCCTTCACGATGAACGATCCTCAGTCCAACACGCTGCTCTCTTTCTCCAACATCTATGCTACGGAATATGGCAGTGCGACGAGATCTTCGCTCTCCAACTATGATAGCGGCGCTACCTATGCTTTCTTCAGATATTGGGAAGCGGTAAATGAGGACGGAACGCCTGTATATACTGTCGGCGATGATTTCAAGATAACCGGCACCGGCATCACCGGAGACGTATATGTCCTTGTTAAGTACGATACCGCGACGGGCGAGTTCATCGGCAATTTCGATTTCGCCAAGGGCACGAAGAGGACGGGTTCTTACTCGATCACTTACACCGCCCGCGACGCGATAGGAAATAACAGGTCGCAGTCTTTCTCCGTCGAGCTTTCGAGCACGCTCAGCGATCTCGGCGATCCTACGGTGGACTTCGATGCGCCCGATTACCTTGCGTTCAGATATTATGAGACCGAGACGACGATAAACGACGTGCTCATCACCGATTCCCAGGATACCAGACTCGACGCCGAATACTACCTCGTATATGCTCCTGCGGCTGACGGAGATGACTTTGAAACGGTCGTCGGCAACCTTGCGGAATACGGCAAAGGGGAAGAGGGAGAGACGGAAGGCTATATCGAGCTTGATTCTTCCTCCGGATCCAATACTCTCACTCTCGTCAATGAAGACGGCGCGAACAAACTCACCGTCACTAATGCAGACGGCGACGAAGTTACCGTAGACGTGACGGCGAACACCGTTTACGTCGCGGCAAAGGCGACGGACGACGTCGGCAATACGAGCGAGATGGTAGCTCCCGTTACCGTGCTTGCACCGGACGCGTTCGATGCTCAGAATCTTACGGTCGCTTTCGGCGGCTCGAACGGCGAAACGCTTGACGTGGACGGCGTTGTAGGCGAGGAGATACTCGTCGGCTCCGCAGTCATCAACTACGGCGACGCTCAGTTCCGCGATTACACCGGATTCGAGCTTTATGTACAGCGTGTGCTTAACGGCGAAGGTACGGCGGTCGACGAGGATCCTCTCGGCAGCGTTTCCTTCGAGACATACAGCTACGTAGGATCTACGTCCACCGAGAATATGATCCATGTGGATAACATCCGCTTTACTCCGTCTAATGCCGGCGTATACATGGTAGTTCTCCGTGCGTTCAATGTTATGGGCGCAAGCAGCGTCAAGATGGCGTTCGTTGAGATCACCTCGTCCGGCAGCAACGGCGGCATCACCACTTCGGCGAACATCAACCTTCCCGATACCCTTGAGGTCGGACAGACCTATACGCTCGCAAGCGAATATACGGTAGATCCCGGCGACTTCACCGGAAGCACCGATGATTCCACCTATGGTATCGTGCGCAGCGTGCAGGGCGGCAGAATGGCGATCATGGGCAATGAAGTGACCGTATACTCCACCGGATTCTATGAGTTCACCGATTATACGTATATACGCGATGCCGTCGGTGCCGGCGAAAACGGTATGAACGCCGTTTTGGGTTACGATTATACGGATCGCAGTACCGGTGGATCGGAGTCCGGCAACTACGCGGGAGTGACCACGAGCGGAGCCGATTATGAATTCGCAGGCATGCGCCAGGGTCTTACCAAGGAAGTAGGAAGCAAGATCGTCAATGCGTCGGATACGACGGAAGCGGTGTTCGAGCTTCAGGGCGCTATGCCCGTGTATACGAAGATCAATAAGTACGTCGTTCTTCCCAACATCTCGGCGTATTCCTCCAACGGCGCGGCTACGGAGATCGAGCTGACGGTTACGGATCCCGACGGTAACGACGTGGCAGTGATAGAAGCGGGCGATACTCTTCCCACGGATTTCCCCGAGAGAGAGACGCTCGAAGGTAACGAGTTCGCATTCCTTGCCGACGATGACGGTACTTACACCATCGTGTATACCGCGACGCTCAATAACAGAACGTCCACCGTGGAATACACGATCAAGTCCGGCGACGTTATACCTCCCGATGTTACCGTGAATCTCGGTTCCATCAACAGCACGACGATCGAAACCGGCGCTTCGTCCTCGACGTCCGCGAGAGTGGGCAATACGTTCGACTTCGCCGCCATAACCGTCAACGGAGAGAGCACCACGGGCTTCACGTTCAATAAGGAACTGAGAGATCCCAACGGCTCCACCGTTGCGACCGTGACCTCGCAGAATCTTGCAAACAACGGCAGCTCGTATGAACTCAGCGTTGCAGGTCAGTATCAGGTCATCTATACGGTGACTGACGATGCGGGCAACTCCACCGTCGTAAGATATACGATAGTGGTGTCGAGCAGCGACAGCACGAGTCCTTCGTCGGGCGCAGTAACGACGCTTGCCGTAGTGCTCATCATCGTAGGCGTGCTTCTGATCGCGATAGTCGTCATCTACCTCGTCAGATTCAGACGCAGAAAGCCTTCCAAGCGCGGCTGATAAATAATCGATACATTAAGCGGAGAGCTTGCTCTCCGCTTTTGTATTGTCGCTTAAGCGCAAACAACCACCACTTAAAGTGGTGGAAATAAAGATCTTCAAGATACAAGAAAAATCCTCCTGTGGTATACTTGGAGTTGAGGTTATCAGCCGCAACGAAGAAAAAACCACAGGAGGATTTTATGAATAGTGACATAAGTAGTTTATCACATTCAAAATGGAATTGCAAGTATCACATAGTGTTTGCACCGAAATACCGCCGTCAGGAGATATACGGGAAGCTGAAAGCGGATATAGGACAAATACTGAGGAAGTTGTGCGACGCGAAGAGAGTAGAGATAATCGAAGCGAATGCGTGTCAGGATCACATACATATGCTTGTGAAGATCCCGCCGAATATAAGCGTGGCACAATTCATGGGATATCTGAAAGGGAAAAGCACGTTGATGATCTTTGACCGACATGCGAATCTTAAATACAAGTATGGGAACCGGCATTTTTGGTGCAGAGGCTACTACGTGGATACTGTCACATATTTTTATGGACAGTTTTTATCATTACGTTTATATAATGTCGTAAGTGCGAATTCGACACAAATTTACTCAATCAGGGAACACCCAAACATTTTTGCAAATGTGCGCTTAGGGTTATTCTTTTTTACAAAACTGCCATAAGCCTCAATAACTTGGGCGCATTCATCATCAGACAAATTACAAATAATGAACAAATCCAACCGCGCTCTTGATGCTCCTACATAGAATAATTTATTTTGATCGCAAATAGTATCATAATCGACGTCAATCAAAACGACTGCATCAGCCTCAAGCCCTTTAAATTTTCTACATGTAGTAAATGCGATTTCGGTTTTTCGGTAAAGATAGTTGCCATTAGTTGTTAAATATTCTTGTACGGAGCTGCGACCCGCAGGAGCACAACTTATGATTTGTATGTTGGTTATACCATTATCTAAGATATCATGTATTGCTCTATTCAATGCAATACTTATTTCGCTCTCTGCAAATATGATTTTGGGCAAAGTTCCTGCAATCGCCGAATCGAATAGTTTGGGCTCTGTTTGTAACGGTTTAAAAGATGTTTCAGCAATTTTTCTTGTATTCCTGCAATTTTTATATAACGTCAAACGACAATCCGCTTCATCTATAAAAGCAGGCAGTTTTGTGCTTTGTACAAGTTGAAGCTTGTCGTAAAATACATAAAAGGTTCCGTGATCCGATGATAAAATGATATCTTCAAGTTGCTTTAGTATATTTGCTTCTTCAATTCGGCTTTGCCCAAAGTCTTGTCCTTCATCGATAATGACATGTTGATATGGAAATGATCGCGCTTCTTCCATTTCGAGCAGGCACAGTTCTAAATCACTAAAATCAGCTGTTTGTGTATTGCAAAGTTTACAGGCAAATCCGTCTATCGTATAAAAATCAACATTCGGATAATTATAGTTTTTTTCAAGAAATTCTTTTAACTTTACGTTAAAACACATAAAGAGAACTTTCTCGCCTTTAACCGAATGTCGACGGGCTTTTTCTAAAGCAATCATAGTTTTGCCTGTTCCCGCAGCTCCATTGATCACGGCACTGCGCTGTTCTTCCAAATAGTTTAAGAGATTGCATTGTTCGGAGATCAGCGAATTGAATTTTTCCCGTTTATAATCTAATTCCAGCGTCTTTGAAGGAAGAATATTGAAAGACGGGCAAAGTATATTATGCAATAAAGACTTTGCTTCTTCTTTGGTTAATTCGGATTCTACCGGAATCATTTTCCCATATTCTTTAACTGATGTATGAATAGAAAATATGCGCTCAAGAGAATTTTTTGGGTCAACCAAATCTTCCGATGTCAAGATAAGTTCTTTTGAAGCATTGGTGGGAAGGACAATTTTTGACAAGGCGCTAATACTAACTGACGGGAACCAAACGGCACTTAACATTTTACAGTGCTTCAAAATTTCGTTGTTATGGTAGAAATTATAAATCTCATTGTTTAATTTCCATTTATTGCTATTGGCTTGTGCAAACGGATCGCGCATTTCTTTCCCGGAAGAATAGTACCAAATGCCTTCTTCACAGTGGACATGTCCTGCTTTTGCTTCCAAACAGATAATCCCTTTGTTTCGATTGAAGATAACGAAATCTATCTCATTTTCTTTCCACTCCGAGTCAATTATATTTATGATACGAAAGGAATGAAATACATAGTAGTCATCGGGCAATTTTTGAAGGCTGAAAAACATATCGCCTTCACGGCTTTCTGGAGCAAAATCATTTGGTACATGTGGGATCATAATAGCCATTTCATTTTTCCTCGGTAAAAACTATTTTTAACTTTTCAATATCTGCGGCAAAGTCATCGCTTAGCAATATACAAGTATATTCCGAATCTTTTGCAACAAGATAACTTTCTCGGTTTTCTTGGCAGAAGAGCAACACCTTCTTTTCTATCCATGCTAAATCGGCATACCCCTTTTTTCCGTTGGCTTCAAACCCGATAGCATTATAGTCCGGCTTTTCAAAAATATCATTACTAAACACATTTTCCAATAAAGCCTGTTTTTCTTCACATAAATCATCTAGTTGAGAGAAGATGTAATGATAGGTCTCTGTTTTCGTAGATAATCCGTCATTCAGCAAGCGTATTTTATGCTTACCCTCAACCTTTGCTGCCTCTATTTTTGAAATTTCTCCGATATAATAGATTAAAAATTCATAGGCTTTATACCTGTCAAGTTGCTCATGCCAATGCTGGTTATAATAGCTGCGCAGGCAATTATAGCACGACGTATCACAGGAACAGCCTTTCATGCGATCACACGCCGCCGCAATCACATTTTCTAATACAGTTTCGTTGAGCAACCGTCTCACGTGGCCTGCGCCTCCAGCGACCGTATCAAACAAAACAATTGCATAGTCTACAGCAGCTTTTTGCTGATTATATACGCCCTTCAAGCATCCGCTTATATCATTGAAGTCAATTCCTAAAACATCGGACATGGCATTTAATAATGCATAGACAACGGAGATCATGGTAGCTTCATCGCTGTTGTATTCTTGGAAATCGATAACAACGACGTCTGTTTTGTATATGTGATTTAATGCATCTCGATATAATCTTGTTCCGTTGCAAATATGGCCCAATGCGTTCCTATGCTTCCGCTTTACATCGATATATGGAGCGCTTTTTGAGATTGCGTCATGTGCTGCTTTATCTTTATTTCCTTTTTCATCTTTGACGATGTCATGGAGTCCATATGTAAAGCCACAGACTTTGCAAACGTAAAATTTTGTATTTGACGTAACCATGATGGAGTCATTTTCACTTGACTTTAATGAAATGGTTCTTCCATTCACGCGATAAAGATATTCATCGATTTTTGTTCCGTTTCCAATATAGGAATCTCGGCTGCGATAGATTTTATCAGGGCGCGACATTGGCACCTCATCTATTTTGGATTCTGAGACAAACCCGCCGCGAGGCTCGATAGCCTCCTGCCAACTTCCGAAAGTAATGGCATGACCGCAAGCTACACATTTCTTTCTTTCAGGTAAATCTTTGGGGTTTTGCGCGCTATAATTCCACGTCTTACATTCCGGACACTCGCAAACAAAAGAGTAGTAATAATCCATATGATTATTGAAAAAAGATTTTTTAATGTACCTGCTCGTGTACATTTTGTTGTTTGCGATGATCTTTTCTCCGGGGGCATATTCTGAAATCGCCATCTTTAAGTCTCTTGAAAGCTGCAATTCTTGTTTTTGTCGATCATCGGCAGTCGCTTCTAATTCAACTGTGTCGATAGGGAAGCCGTATTTCGGCAAGACATTGTTGCGCACAAGGAAGTCGATCATCTCTTTTGCCTTATATCTGGTTAAAGAGCGTTGCAATCTGCTTGCTTTATCATAGTCTTTTTGATCAGCATATTCCTTTATCATCCCTTCAAGCTGCTCTACGGTTTGCTCATATTCGAAAACGGTGTTATGAAGCAGACCGTTTTCGCCAATCAACTTTTCCTGCCAATCGTATGACTGAATGCTGGGAATCGATTTTTGCAGCAGATTGTTCAATTCGGAAGGACTATTTTTCACCAAATCCACAAAAACATCATAACCGCCGTTATCAAGAAATTCTGTTGTCCGATTGTTTCCAAAATAATTTGGATATTGCTTGAAGAAGTAGCTTAAAACAACTGCATAAATATGACGCAAAACTATTTTTTCGTTATCCGTCTTAAATACGGGCGGTTTGATCTGTCCTGTGATAATTTTTTGAGGTTCATTGAAGAAATTGAAGTCATGGGAACTTAATTTTGCGTATGTCAAAGAATAGGCAGACGCATTTTTGCTTCTGCCGGCACGTCCGGCTCTCTGTGTATAATTAGCCGCCGAAGGCGGAACATTCCTTAAAAATACAGTTTCCAATTCGCCGACATCCACACCCATTTCAAAGGTAGTAGAGCACGATAAAGCATGTATTCTGTTTTTCTCGAAATCGGTTTGATACTTTAACCCCTCCTCTCTTGATAATTGAGCCGTATGTTCACGAATAAGGAGCGATGTATATTCTTGTTTATTATATAAGCTTAAATAATGGTTATCCTCAAAGAATTGAACGGGATCTATTTCTTCCAAACATCCGTCGCATCCGTTCTCAACACAATGTCCATCGATATTGGTTGTGGAAATTTTACCACATTTTGCACACCGATACCAATGTGCGTTTTGATCCCCGCATACCCGAACGATATAATATTCCGCAGGCATGCAATAAATATCGCCATTCCCTTTTTCAAGTTTATAATCTCGATTTCGAGGAGATATCAGCCAATTATTAAAATAATCTTCCAAAAACTCATTCGCTCGGCGTTCATCTGACTGTAATATCTTTGCTACCAATCTGACGCGACTGTTCGGGTAAAACGAATCGGCTTTCCCTTCTCGATTGCGCGCTTTCCAACTTAAAGAATATCTGTCCGTTGAGGCAGTTTTTTGCAGAGCAACAAATTTTTGTTTATCTGTATAAAAAATATATTTACGATCATCTGCATTGAGGATATCGTCATCGATTTTCAATGCGCCAAAGTATGCAAAAGTCATGGCTAAGTAATCAAGCAGTCGCTTACATAACTCCTGTGTTAGACTGTATTTTTTAGCCATAGCCGTAACGATTGCCTCTGAATTCCCTTTGTATTCAAAAGCAACTCTACCGAGAGAAACCAAACTTGTTCTTCTGCGGGCATAGACAAGTTCTGTAAGTATTGCTATCCAGGCATTTTTCTCGGCCCGCTTTTTTAATTCTCTGTTAGAAACATTCTCCGTCAATTCTTCTTTAAACGACCGATGCTTTACAAATAACTTTGTAAGCTCTTCTGCCAAATCGCGAAGAGAATATGGTTCCTCTATGATCTCTTCTCTTTTATCCGCCAATACACGGACCAGACCTCTTCTCCTTAAAAATTCTTTATAGAATTTATCCAAATACGAGGCAAAGAATGCCGCTTCACTTCGGCTGTCCGAAAAGGCTAAGAATTGTTTTCCTCCTTCAAAAGTAAGAGGAATACCATCAGGATTTGTTTCATGAATTGTCTTGGTCGGCAACTCTTCATACAATGCAGTGGCAAGGACGCCCGTCGCTGCCTCGGAACCAATATAAAATCTCCGGTACCTTCCGCTTTGACAGTTCAAGCATTTACCGTTCGTATTTGCATATTCTGAAATCAAAAATGGCTGAACTGTATGCTCACAACGAGGGCGCCCGTCATCCTTCTCGGAAATCGCTCCGCAAATCGGACACAAATAATATTCTTTGTACTTCTTATCTTTCTGCTTTTTAGTTAAGATTTCTTCATCGTCCGTTATATCTTCAATGTTTTCATCGTCAAACTCTTCAAAAAGGCATTCTTCGCCTTTCTCCAAATGAAAGAAATGAATGGCATCATCGTCATATTGGGGCGCCATTACGAGTTTTTTAAGCTTGCCATCCTTTTCAATTTTTCCAACGATTCCCAATTCTCCGCAATTCGTGCATACCGCTCTTTCAAATACGGCAATCTTGTGTTCGCTGTCAAGAGCCAATTCTTTTTTTCGTTCCAAAAAAAGTTGCTTGTCCCCGTAAAGAGGAGTATACATCCCCTCCAAAGCGCGAACAAAAAAGTGATATCTCGCCTCAATCAAAGCCTTGCCATTTTTATAAGCCAAAGAACATACATGAACGAACGCTACAGCTTGGTCTATGGTGACGTTTAATAATTGAGCAAATTGTACAATATCGGTCGGATTTGACGGATTCGCTCGTAACGCTCGATAATATGAGGAATTAAAACATAGGTTATATAAGTTTTCAGATGCCTCGACCGCCGCATCATAGGGTTCAGAGTATTCGTTAAAGATGGATGCATAGTTTTCTTCAGCTACAACTGCCAATTTTGAAAATAATCCTATTGGAATGTTTTTAGGCTCATCATAAAATAATTGTTTTTCTCTTTGACCAAATACGATACCTTCTTTTGTAAATTTCTCCCCGCTCAACGCTTCCGCAAACCTTATGATCGCATCCTCAGACTCTCCCTTTTTGCCGAGAGTTGCACTCGTCAGAATAAATTGAAGTCGTTTTTTTACTTGTATTCTTGCTTTCAAGCGACGGAGAAGCAAGGCAGTTTCCATGCCTGTAGCGCCGGTATAAATATGTGCTTCATCTAAAACAACAAACCGGAAGTTTGATTCTGCAAAAATTTTGTCATTTTCCGGGCGCAGCAACATATGCTCCAACATGGCATAATTGGTGCACAAAATATGCGGCGGTGTTTCGTTCATTCTTTCGCGGGAAATAAGTTCGTTCGGAAGTGGTGTTCTCAATTCTTCACAAGCTTCTTCGGAATGAAGATCGCAATATTGCGCAATTGCTTCTTGCTCCGTTCTTTTTGTATCCCCATTGTAAACGCCAAAGGTGATTGTCGGGAAATACATCAGCAATTCTCGGAGCCTTTTCATTTGATCGTTCGCCAAAGCATTCATAGGGTAAATCAGGATCGCCCTCACGCCGGGAGAAAGCGTTTCCTCTTCTGCCTCTCGTAGCAATTCATTTAAAATGGGGATCAAAAAGCATTCAGTTTTTCCCGAACCGGTACCTGTTGTTATTACCGCATTCAGTTGCTTTGTTGTAATAACATTAATAGCCTCCTCCTGATGTTTGTAAAGGGGGCGAAATAAAGGCAGTTTGTGTTTATGGACGGGATCTTTGGGTTTGCTTTCTTCTAAGGTAAGGAAAAGCTTACTCAAAACGTCGTGATCGCACAAATATTTAAGAGTATTGCCAGACTTAAAAATGTCATTGATCTCAATTAATGGTCCCTTGGAAATTACACCGTAGTCATGCAATTTTTTAAGAAAAACATCATTATAATCTCCATCGGCAATCGAAAAACTCGTGGAGATATAGTCAATAAATTCATTCTTAATAGCCTGTGACGCTTTTGCAGGATTAAACATTATATTTCCTCCGAATCATAGTAAAAGGATGAACAAGATATCGTCCCGGAATAGTCTTTATCCGTAAATTCTTTTTTATTTTCGTCGTAATAGATAGATTTCAAATCTTCTCCCGAGACGTAGTAGAGTTTTAAAGATCTCTCGTCCTTTTTATATACTTCAACCGACTGGCGTTTCTTATTATTGAGCAAAATACCGGAATAAACGGCGCCGATAGCTTCTTCCCGAAGATACTGCAATTCAATGATATAGAATAAAAATTTTATTTTTCCTCCGGTTGGCTTTCTGATCGATTGTAACGCTATTTTACGGCGATTAAAGTAAAACTTGTCCGGATTCCCAAGAATATAGTCATCTTCATATAAGTGAACTGCTTCTCCGTAAAAATTTAGCAGGGCAACCTGCACATGATATTCATCATCTATAATCGTGTCTACAAAAGTCGAAGTAAGCGGAGTATGTAAACAATATTCTCGTTCTTCGTTTTTTAATGTAACAATAAATTCAGAATCTTTATCGCCGATAAAATAGGGAGACAGATCAATTATCCGATGTTCTATATCGATATCCAAATCAGACAATTTTTCTTGATACCAAATTGTGAATAATCTGAAACTGTTTTCGCCGATCTTCAAATTCAAAGCATGGCAGTTTGCATGAGACGCTTCCGACAGCGCATCTCCAAGCAAAAAATTTCCTTGTTTAGATTGGGGAATCGGCGTATCATCAAGAAACAAGGTGATATTGAATTCAGATTGATTATCGATTTCTATAATGCAATTGTTATGCAACATAGCATCTTTACACCACAAGTCTTTATCACAACTTGAATAGTGCCACTCGTTTTCATCGATCCGCCATTTGATGTAGGGGAGCGGGAAAACAATAATCCCAAAATCATAATTAAATGAAATTTCTTCTATTCCCGAACTGGGGTTATTTGAAAATAAAGGCTGGTTTTCGCCGTTGTTGCAGGTCTGAGCATACACGTTGAAAGTATGCTCGTCGAACAGAAATTGTTTTTTCCCTGTCTTGTAAAAAACATTATCGCTGATATAATAATTGAACTCATGAAGAACTTTCCGTTTGACAATATCCGATATTAGAATCGTGTGGCAGCCATTCGCATTGGCATGTATGTCAAGAAACGATATACGGAGTCCTCGTTCCGTTTTTACACTACACCGGTCAAGCTGTATCGGTGCTAAATTATCGATGGTTAAGATCAGATTTGCGGTCGGTTCGTTATTTCCCAACAAAATTTCCATAGAAGAAATTTTATTGTATACGAGATATTCTTTTTCATCTTTTCTGAATAGAACACCAGTTATAATTTCTCCGTCAATAAGAATATGAGAATCTTGTGGTATCTCATTAAAGAATATACTTTTCTTTGTAGCAGAAATGCTATCATTTTCAGCGAAAATGACAGAAGAAGTGTATAAATTGATCTCATTAGCGGAAGAAGTCGTAAAATTACTTATTTCTGCACCGTACGGATGAACAACATAATAAGTTCCGGGTTTACAGTTGCTTTGACGAGTTTCCCGTGAGGCCTTAAAAAGAATAAATTCACGATATAAACTTGTCTTTGAATCATAAAGCAGAAAATCCTCATCCTCTCGCCGCAAGAACAATTTGATTCGCAAATTAAATTGTTCGCGTATCTTTTGTTCAAACGAGGAAAACGGAATAACGATTTTTTTAATTCTACGTTTTAAGTTTGTTCCTACAATATAATCTTCGGCGCAATATATTCTTACATCGTCATTATAAATTTCCATGCGATACTCATCGGCCGGCTCATTGATCGCTCGAATTTCCGGAATTATTATAGCGACCTCGCCGTCAGGAGAAAGCTCATAAAAAGAATATATTTTACTGTAATCATCGACGATATGTTCTGTAGCTGTCCGTTTTCTTCGGTGCGAGGGAACATTGTTTTCACTCAGAATTTTATTTACGACGGTATTGCAAAATTCTGCAAAATAAGAGGTTGAAGCGTATTTCCCGTTAAAATATATTTCATCAAATGCCGAATAAATTTGTTCTAATAGTTTTATTCCGGAATCTTTATCCTGTGTAAATAAATATTTAAAAGAAGATTTGATAGAATATGTTTTTCCTTCTAAAGATACATCTTCGTTTAGATCGGATTCTCCGTCAAATTCATTCTCTAAAAAAGCAGCAATTTGGCGGTATATTTTATCTCCAGGCTGATAATCAAAGTTAATAACATCGGGGTCACAGAACCAATTCCACAGCAGCCGAATGAACGATTCACCGGAGGTATCCGGAGCCATCGCATGAAGGAGAAAAACTTCACGAAACAAGCGTTTGCTTTCTTTGGAACGGAATAATACCTTGTTGTGAAATTTTAATGAATATTCAAACTCATCATAAAATTTGACCGGAGAGATAGAACCGTCATCGAAAATCTCGCCGAAGAGTTTTGTCCAAAACCTTCCTTCGCTTTCATCATGCCAATTTTTTGCGATATTAATGATCAATACAATAAGTTCGTCTATATCTTCCCGCCTATAAATTTTCGACCAAGATGATTGTGCCGCACGGTAAAATGAACGGCACTCATCCTTCATGGTATCGATCTCATCCTCGTCAAACACGATATCTCCGATAAAATCGGCTCGCATTGCTCGTGCTATTTTTACTTTTAACGTCTCCATTTTTTCTCCCTTACCGTGATATCACAAACTTAAAGTTTTTTCGGGGTCGAGAAGGAAGTCGGAAAGGGAGAGCATAAGAATGCCTTGCTCGTTGTACCCCGAAAGGATAGGTTGGTTTACGATGATTATTTTACGGAAAGCATCATTTATAGAAAGCAACGACACTTGTTCCTGCTTAATTTTCTCCTCCGAAGGGATATTGTAAGCTGACTGGATATAATATCTGCGATTGCCAGAATTGACGACAAAATCGATTTCGAGCGACTTCCTGACCGATACGCCGTTCTCCTTCCCGACATTTTCCACAACGCCCACGTCCACCGAATAGCCGCGGGAGCGAAGTTCGTTGTATATGACGTTCTCCATGATATGGGTGTATTCTTGTTGCCGGAAGGAAAGGCGGGCGTTGCGCAGCCCCATATCCATAAAGTAATATTTTGCGGGAGTGTTGATGTATCTCTTTCCCTTGATGTCGAAGCGCAATGCCTTTTCGATCAAAAAAGCGTCCTGCAAGTATCCGAGATACGATGATATCGTGTTTGCGGAGAGCTTTACTTTTTTCGTGCTTGCAAAAGTATTTGAAAGTTTCAAAGGATTGGTGAGCGAGCCTATGGACGAGGCGAGAATATCGGTAAGTTCGTTGATCTCTACATTGCCACGCAGGTTATTGCGGTTTATGATGTCGGCGAGATAGGTGGTTTCAAACAAATTGGTAAGATATCTGGCCTTATCTTCCTGCGTTTGCATGGACAGGCAGAGCGGCATACCGCCGTAGTTGCAGAACATCAGCCAAGCATTATTAAAATCTCCGCCGTATGCCGAATAGAACTCCGAAAAATTCAAGGGATAGACGCGAATTTCATCGCCTCTGCCGCGGAATTCCGTGACAACGTCGGAGGAGAGGAACTTTGAGTTGCTGCCGGTGACATAGATATCGGCATTAGGGATATGCATGAATCCGTTTACGACGCTTTCAAAGTCTTTTACAAGCTGAATTTCGTCGAGCAGGATGTAATAGTCACCGTTATCCGTTATCAGACTTTTCACATGGCGGTATAATCCATCGGGATCGAGCAAATGTTTATTCCCATAGTCATCCAAAGCGATGGAAATGATATGGTCGTCTTTGATGCCGTTATCAAGCAAGTGGTCACGGAACAACTTAAAGAGAAGATAGGATTTACCGCACCTTCTCACGCCCGTAACGATTTTTACCAACCCGTTTTTTCTATGTTGTATGAGTTTGCTGAGGTAATAATCGCGTTTGATCTCCATAACACGCTCCGTTGGATTCTTTAGCAATATTATAGCATGTTCCTTAAATCGAAGTCAATATGTTATTGAGAATTTTTGTAGATAATATGAATTATTTTAACCATGGAACATGCCGTAAAATTTTATACTTGATATATGTAGTACTCATTGGCACCGTGGCGTGAGCTTGGCGTAGACACGTGCGGCTTTTAGGCATTGTGGTGCGGCTATCGCCGCACCACAAACCTTCGCGCTTCGCGCTCGGGCGCCGCAGCCAAGCACACGCCGCGAAAAAGACAACAAATACTATGTAGCGAATCAGTTAAAGCAAGACAGAAAGAGCGAGCAATTGAGCATGTTTGACCCGCGAGACCCGTTTACGGGTAGCAAGTAACGGATGCAAAGCTGGCAGGCCAATTCTCCGGCGCACTTGTGCGCAGCCAGTAAAGATTAGGGTTATACCCGAAAATGAAATACCACGTGCTTTGCACGTGGATATTTATTTAGCACTCTTGGGGAAAGAGTGCTGATTTGCTTGACATTTGAGCGCTCGTCGGCTATAATCCGATATTGAAGAATATAAAAATAATTTTGCGGGCGGCATGCGCCGCTTTATCCGGAACGGTATATCATGGCAGACGATAAGAAAAGAGATTATTACGAAGTGCTCGGCGTGAGCAAGACGGCTACGGACGACGAGATAAAAAAGGCGTACCGCGATCTTGCCAAAAAGTATCATCCCGATCTTCATCCCGGAGATAAGGATGCCGAGGCGAAGTTCAAAGAGGCAAGCGAAGCATACAGCGTGCTTTCGGACGCGGATAAGCGCCGGCAGTACGACGCCGTGGGGCACGCGGGCATGAACGGAGGCGGTTTCGGCGGTTTCGACGGAGCGTCGTACTCGGATATGTTCTCGGGATTCGGGGATATCTTCGGGGATATTTTCGGCATGTTCGGAGGTCAGCGCGGCGGCAGAGGCGCCCGTTCCCGCGGTCCCGTTCAGGGCAAGGACGCGACGTACGTCCTGCGCATCGATTTCGAAGAGGCGGTATTCGGCTGCGAGAAGGAGATAGAACTGAATTATAAAGCCGAGTGCAAAGCATGCAAAGGCACGGGCGGCAAGGACGGCGAAAAGCCCGTCATATGCAAGACGTGCAACGGCACGGGCGAAGTGGTCAGCAGCCAGCGCACGCCGTTCGGAATGATAAGCCGGACGTCCCGCTGTCCGGACTGCGGCGGCACGGGCGTGAAAGTGAAAAACAGGTGTCCAGAGTGCGGCGGCACGGGTTATATCAATACGCGCAAACGCATCAAGGTGCGCATCCCCGCGGGCATAGATAACGGGCAGGGCGTGCGCGTGCGCGGCGAAGGCGAGCCGGGCGAGAACGGCGGCGGCAGAGGCGATCTCATCGTGGAAGTGGTCGTCCGCTCCAATCCCGAGTTCCGCCGCGACGGTACGGACATATATTCGTCCGTGAGCGTGCCGTATCCGCT
>USNB01000001.1 GCA_900555875.1 uncultured Eubacteriales bacterium | reverse complement strand
GATCATCGATTATATACTCGAGGAATTCAAAAAAGAAAACGGCGTCGACCTCAAGGGCGACAGAATGGCGATGCAGAGGCTGAAGGAAGCCGCGGAAAAAGCAAAGATAGAACTTTCCCAGCTTCAGAAGACGCTTATAAGCCTGCCGTTCCTTTCCTTCGGCCCCTCGGGTCCCATCAACTTCGAATGCGAGCTTACGCGCAGCAAGTTCGACGCCCTCACGGCAGATCTTGTGGAGCGCACGGTATCGCTCAGCAAACGCGCACTGTCCGATGCTAATCTCACCGTCAGCGATGTGGAAAAAGTCATTCTTGTCGGCGGATCCACGCGTATACCCGCAGTCGTCGAAGCCGTGCGCAAACTCACGGGCAAGGAGCCGTTCAAGGGGATCAACCCCGATGAGTGCGTGGCGATCGGCGCCGCCATACAGGGCGGCGTGCTCGGCGGCGAAGTCAAGGACGTCCTTCTCCTCGACGTTACTCCGCTTTCGCTCGGTATAGAAACGATGGGCGGCGTGTTTACCAAGATAATCGACAGAAACACGACCATTCCCACCAAAAAGTCTCAGGTATTCTCGACGGCGGCGGACAATCAGCCTTCGGTGGACATACACGTTCTTCAGGGTGAACGTCCCATGGCTGCGGACAACAAGACCATAGGTCGCTTCGAGCTCACGGGGATCCCGCCCGCACCCAGAGGCGTGCCTCAGATAGAGGTCACGTTCGACATCGACGCGAACGGCATCGTGCACGTCAGCGCCAAGGATAAGGGAACCGGTAAGGAGCAGAGCATAACGATAACCGCTTCTTCCAACCTCAGCGAAGATCAGATCCAGGATGCGATCAAGGATGCGGAAAAATTTGCGGCTGAAGACAATAAGCGCAAGGAACTCGTAGAGACAAAGAATAAAGCCGACGCGCTCGTATTCTCCATAGAGAAATTCTTCCGTGAGAACGGCGATAAAGTGGATCCCGCGGATAAGGAAGATCTCAAAAAGGAGATGGATAAGGTCAAAGAAGCTCTCAAGACGGATGACGGAGACAAGATCCGCGAAGCCACCGAAGAGCTTTCCAAGAAGTCCGACGCGGTGTTCTCCAAGCTCTATCAGCAGAACGGAGGAGATCAGCAGCAGCCGGGCGGCGAAAACGCATAAACAAAACATTATCCGGGAAAGCCCGCTGTCGAGCGGGCTTTCCTTAAGGTTTGTTATAAGGTCGTTATATGAGATACAAACAGGTTACCGTAAAAGCCGATCACAACGAAGCGGATCTGGTATCATATGCCATGATAGAATCCGGCAGCGCCGGAGCGTCAGTAGCAGACGGAGAAGATATAAAGGAAGTGCTGCGCTCGAAAGGCAACTGGGATTATTACGATGAATCTTTGGCAGGTGAACTGCCTCCTTTCGCATTCGTTACGGGGTGTTTTGACGAAAATGCCGATCTTTCGGCGCTGGAAGAAACTCTGCGATCATATCTCGGAAGAAGCGCGGAGATCACGGTGTCGGTGAAAGACTCCGCGGATTGGGAAAACGAGTGGAAAAAATATTATTCGCCGCTCGATTTCGGCAATATCGTAGTCGTACCTAAATGGATGGACGGCAATTACGATAAGACAAAGATACTGATCGATCCGGGAATGGCGTTCGGTACGGGACTTCATGAATCAACCGGGATGTGTCTTGAACTGCTTTCCGACATGGATATAAAAAACAAACGCGTGCTCGATGTCGGATGCGGCAGCGGGATACTCGGTATCGCGGCGCTTGCCCTCGGAGCGGAAAGCTGCACTTTTATAGATATAGATCCGCAGGCGACTGAGGCGACCTGCGCCAATCTTGCGTGCAACGGAATGGATGCCGAAGTGATCTGCGGGGATCTCGCAGAAAAATACGACGGACAGGCGGATATGATACTCGCCAATCTCACAGCGGATATACTGCTCCGTCTGCGCGAGACGCTGCCCTCCGTCACGAAAAAGGGAAGCGTCGTCGTCATGAGCGGTATAATAGACGCAAGAGCAAACGACGTCGAGCGGGGATTCTTTTCGGACGGCGTATTCGGAAAGGTCGCCGAGAAACGTAAAAACGGCTGGAGAGCTTATGCGGCGGTGAAACTTTGAGACGATTTTTTACCGAAAAAGCGGAAAAGCCCGCTATGAAACTTACGGGAGCTGAAAGGAAGCATCTCGCGGAAGTCCTTCGCGCAAGGCCGGGGGACAATATCGTTATCTGCCCAAATGACGGCAAAGACTATATTTATGAGATCACCGCGTTCGACAAGGAATCGGTCGCGCTGTCCTTTTTAAGAGAAGAAGATAATCCCACCGAACCGGATCTCTACCTGTGCGTATATATCTCGATATTGAAAGGCGACAAAACGGAGCTGGAAGTGCAGAAACTTACGGAGCTGGGCGCTCGCCGTATAGTGCCTATGATAAGCGAATATACCGTGCCGCTTCGCGAAAAGAGCGAGCGGCTGCGCCGGGCTGCGCACGAAGCGTCCAAACAGTGCGGCAGGGCAATAATACCCGAAGTAACGGACGTCATGAGTTATTCCGACGTCATCCGGGAACTTGCGGGTTATGACAGCGCGGTGTTCGCGTATGAAGGCGCATACGGCGGCGGACTGCGTATCGGCGACGTCGTAAAAGGCGACGAAAAGCGCATAGCGCTCGTTATAGGACCGGAAGGAGGCTTTTCAGAAAGGGAAGTCAAGGAGGCGGAAAACGCCGGATATCCGGGCGTGACTCTGGGAAAACGCATCCTTCGCGCCGAAACGGCGGCGATCGCAGGAGCGGCGGTCATCATGCAGCTTTGCGGAGAATGGGAATGAAAGTCGCGGTATTCACTCTCGGCTGCAAAGTCAATGAATGCGAGAGCCGTTCGATCATATCGGAGCTGAGGAACGCGGGCGCCGAAGTTACGGAGGAGCAGATCGCAGCCGACGTTTATGTGGTAAATACGTGCTCCGTCACCGCTGAGGCTGACAGAAAGAGCAGGCAGCTCGTCCGCAAATGTTCCCGTATCGCTCCGCATGCGAAGATATTTGTTACGGGATGCAGTTCTATGAACGAAGCGGGACCGTTCATCGATATGCCGAACGTAGTGTATGTGGGCGGAACTGCGGGAAAATCCGCGATAGCGCAGTATATTATGTCTGACATAACATGCAAAGCTAAGGCGGCGATCATACCTGCGCCCGTTTATTTCGAGGAAATGACGGCTCCTGCGCACGAAAGGACAAGAGACTACATAAAGATACAGGACGGCTGCAACAATTTCTGTTCATACTGCGTCATACCGTACCTGCGCGGAAGATGTCGCTCGCGCTCGCTCGCAAGCGTGATATCCGAAGCGGAAGAAGCGGCAAAGCATACGAAAGAGATAGTACTGACCGGTATCGACGTATCGTCATACGGAAAGGATATCGGACTCACGCTTACGGACATAGTCCGTGCGCTCGGAAAGCTGAATGTCCGCAAGAGATTAAGTTCGTTTGAATGTACGGTCATATGCGACGAACTGCTTGACGCCCTTGCGGAAGCGGGGTTCAACGACCACTTTCACCTGTCTTTGCAATCCGGCTGCGACAGCGTGCTCAAAGCGATGAACAGACATTATGACTGCGAAAAGTATATGTCAGCCGTGCGAAAGATAAGAGAGTATTTTCCCGACGCCGGGATAACCACGGACGTGATAGCGGGATTTCCCACCGAAACGGACAGGGATTTCGCGGATACCTGCGCATTTGTGCGCGAAGTCGGCTTCTCGGATATGCACGTATTTCCGTACAGCGAGCGCAAAGGAACACGGGCGGCGGCTTTGCCGCAGGTGCCTATGGAGAAGAGAAGAGAACGCGCGGCAGAGCTTGGCAACATCAAAAAAGAACTGAAAAAAGCCTTCATCTTATTGCAAACGGGAAAAGCGCTTTCTGTGTATTTCGAAGAGATCCACGGAGGGATCGCGGAAGGGTATTCCGCCAATTATGTGCGCGTATATTCGGACATTGCCGTACCGGGCGAGATAAGGGACATAATCATAACCAGACCATACAAAGAAGGAGCGAAATAATATGGATTGCATTTTCTGCAAGATCGACAGGGGAGAGATCCCTTCGGAAAAGGTTTATGAGGACGACGACGTATTCGTCATACGCGACATCGATCCGAAAGCCGAAAAGCATTATCTGATGATACCGAAACGTCATTACAAACTTATCGGCGAAATGACGGACTCTGACGGAGAAGCTCTCATGCGCGGATTGAGAAAGATCCCTTCGCTGGCAGACAAACTCGGGCTTTCCGGCGGATACAGGCTCGTGATCAATCAGGGCGATGACGCAGGACAGTCGGTGTTCCATCTGCACGTTCATATACTCGGCGGACAGCCGCTCGATTTTCCCGATCTGAGAACAAAAAAATAAACGCCGCTCCATCTGCGGACGGCTTTGCGGATCCCGGTCTGCGATCCCGTAAAAATTTTTATCAAATCATCGCTTAAAAGTTGACTTTTGGACCGCATGATGATAAAATATGTTGGCTGGCTCGGAAAAGAGCGGCAAATCTTGCCGAACGGAAAGGAGGTGTGAATATGTCCGTAGTGAGAGTAGGCGAAAACGAATCTCTCGAGAGCGCACTCAAGCGTTTCAAGAGAAAGTGCCAGAAGGACAACATACTCGGCGATCTCCGCAAAAAGGAGTTCTACGAGAAGCCTTCCGTGAGGAGAAAGAAGAAGTCCGAAGCGGCGCGCAAGCGCAGCAATAAGGGCTGATAAAGAAGTTCTGACAGACCCGCAGTTCTCTGCGGGTCTTAACTTTGGCGGACATAACGCTGCGCTTTACCTGATTTTATCGTTATACCGCTCAAAATGTCGAACATGCACTGATTTTGCCGCAGGCGTGCGTTTTCGTATCCGCCGTGATAGAATGATAAAAAACACGGAGGCAACGGATATGAAAAAGGAAATGAGTGAGATCAAGCGCAGAGCGCTTCTTGCAAAGCAAAGGCTTAAAATGGGATATTGGCAGCGCATGCAGGACGAACAAAGCCGGATGGCTGACGCAACGAAGAACAGCGCGCTCATAGAGTCTGCACGCAGCGCGCGGCTCAGGGAATTTGAAATGGATTCGCGCCGCGCTCTCGGAGACGATTTCGCAGAGAGGGATGAACGCCTTTACGGCAAAGTGCGGGATATGCTCGACAAAGATGAAGACGTAACAGATCCCATAGGGAGGCTGGTAGACAGGGACGTTTTCGACAAACTCGACGCAGACAACCGTCAGCGGTATATACTCGAACTTTCGGCGAAATTCAGAGAGCTCAAGGAGCGTTACTATAAAGAAAAAAGCAAATATGTTTGACAGCGGCGCTTTAGTGTGTTAAACTAAAATACACAGTATCCTTCCGAGGTGCCTCACATGAACAGCAAGCTGAAGAACGAATATACCGACCTGTTTTTCCGAGCCGTGCTCGGACTGGAAAACGTCGGAGAATGCTACGACTTTTTCGAGGATCTGTGCACCGTATCCGAATTGCAGGCAATGGCGCAGCGCTTTCATGTCGCAAGGCTGCTCAGCGAGGGTAAGACATATCAGGAGATATCTTCGGAAACGGGCGCGTCCACTGCCACTATAAGCCGCATCAACAAATGTCTCGAATACGGTTCGGACGGATACAAGACAGCACTGGAGAAATTGAAAAATGCCGATAACGACTGATTGTCTGAATGAACAACAACGAGCCGCCGCCCTCGACACCGAGGGCGCGGTTTTGGTAACGGCAGGCGCGGGCAGCGGCAAAACGCGGCTGCTCACTCACCGTATAGCGCACCTGATACAGGATCTCGGCGTACCCGCATATAACGTGCTGGCAATAACCTTCACGAACAAGGCGGCCGAAGAAATGAAAAACAGACTGTATGCGCTCGTGCCTGAGGCCGCAGATATCTGGGTATCCACATTTCATTCCATGTGCGCTAAGATACTCCGCAGACATTCCGCAGTCATCGGTTACGGCTCCAATTTCACGATCTATTCACAGGACGAATCCGAGCGACTCATCAAACAGATAGTGAAAGATCTGCACATCGAAGGAGATACGATAGTCAAAAGCGCAGCGAGAGGCATCTCTTCGGCAAAAAACGACGGATTGACTCCGGAACAATATCGCGACCGTTACCTCGATTACGACGACGTCGAACTTATCACCGACATATACATAGAGTACGAACGAAGATTCAAAGCGAATAACGCCATGGACTTCGACGATCTTCTGCTGAAGACCTATGAGCTGTTTTCGCGTTCGGCGGATATTCTTGAAAGCTACGGACGCAAGTTCAGATATATCCATGTCGACGAATTCCAGGACACCAACGAGATACAGTACGGACTCGTCCGCATGCTCGCGGCAAAAAACGGGAATATTTTTGTGGTCGGCGACGAAGATCAGAGCATATACGGCTGGCGCGGCGCAAACGTGACCAACATGCAGAATTTCATCGAAGACTTCGGCGCAAAGATATATAAACTCGAACAGAATTACCGCTCGACGAAGAACATACTCTCTCTTGCGAATAATCTGATAAAAAACAATTCATCGCGTATAGAAAAAAACCTCTGGTCGTCTCTCGGAGAAGGAGAGACTCCGGTAGTATATAAAGCGCGTTCGGAAGCGGGTGAAGCGGATTTCGTAGTGAATACCATACGCAAACTGATCTCCGACGGTTACCGTCCGCACGATTTCGCGGTGCTTATGCGCATCAATGCGCTGACTCGCACGCTCGAACAACGGTTCATGCAATATTCCGTACCGTATAAAGTATACGGCGGTTTTAAATTTTTCGATCGCAAAGAAGTCAAGGATATCATAGCCTACCTGCGAGTGCTGGCAAACCACAGCGACGAAGAAGCTCTTACAAGGATAATCAATTTCCCCAAACGCGGGATAGGCGATACCACGGTGGAAAAGCTCCGTCAATACTGCCGCGACGAAGGTAAAAGCATCTACGACGTCATTACCGGCGGAAAGGTCCCCGTGCTTTCCGGAACGACCGCAGACAAAGTATACGCCTTCGGAAAACTGCTTTCCGATCTTGACGAATACAAACTGGTGTCCGACGTGGCGGAACTTGCGGAAAAAACGATAGAGCTTGCAAATATCAGAGAGGCTTATTCGGAGGACAGCGAGGAAAATACGACGCGCAAACTCAATATCGACGATTTCGTATCATCCGCACATGAATTCGTAAAGAACAGGGGAGGCGCGCTCAACGATTTTCTGCAGGAAGTCACACTGTATACGGAAGGCGACGAAGAGAGCGGAGACTGCGTTTATCTTTCCACCGTTCACAGCGCGAAAGGCATGGAATTCAGGTGCGTATTCATAATCGGCGCCGAAGAAGGGCTTTTCCCTCTCGGCAGGGCGAACGAGGACGAAGGCGAACTCGAAGAAGAGCGCCGCCTGATGTATGTGGCGATAACCAGGGCAAAAGAACGTCTTTTCGTCACATATTGCGATTCGCGGTTCATGTACGGCCGCACAAGTCCGTGCCGGCCGAGCAGGTTCCTCGGCGAAATGGACGAGAGACTTTCCGCCGTATATGCAAAAAAGAACAGGGCGTTGTCCGATGACATATCCGACGATCGTCCGTCCTCAAAAAGGATCCAAGCAAGCGGGCATGAAACGGGCAATCGCGCGATAAGACAGAATACCGGATCCGCAAACGAGTATTCGGAAGGTACTCGCGTAAGACACAGAAAATTCGGCGACGGCACGGTAGTCGGCGTAACAAACGTAGGAAAAAATTCCTATCTTGTGATAGATTTCGATAAATTCGGAAAAATAACATTATCACTGGCATTTGCTCCCATTGAAAAAATATGACGCAAACAGAAAAGAACAGAATGAAAGAGCTGGTGGATACGCTTAACGACTATGCGTACCGCTATTACGTGCTCGATGATCCGGCGGTAACGGACGACGTATACGACAGACTTTACGACGAACTGAGCGCACTCGAACGCGTAAGCGGAGAGCGTCTGCCCGATTCTCCCACGCGCAGAGTAGGCGGCGATCCCGTTTCCGCATTTTCGCCGCACGAGCATATATCGAGACTTTATTCTCTGGATAAGTGTCGTTCGTTCGACGAACTCAGGGAATGGGCGGCAAAAGCGGTCAGAGCTGCGGACGAAACGCCCGTGACGTTCACGCTCGAATACAAACTTGACGGACTTACGCTGGTGGTGACTTATGAGAACGGGCTGTTCAAAGGCGCGGCGACGCGAGGAAACGGCGTCACGGGAGAAGATGTCACGGAGCAGGCGAGAACGATAAGATCGATCCCGATGCGGATCTCATATCAGGGAACGGCAGAAGCAAAAGGAGAGTGCATCATGCGTCGCTCCGCCTTCCGCAAATACAACGAAACGGCGGATGAGCCGCTCAAGAACCCGCGCAACGGCGCTGCGGGAGCGCTGCGCAATCTCGATCCGAAAGTAACTGCTTCGCGCAATCTCGACATGATATTCTACGACGTGAATTATATTTCCGACGGTTCGGTAAAATCGCAGCAAAACGGCATAGAATGGCTGAAAAGCAATAAATTCAAAACAGAAAAGTTGTGTATTACGTCTGACATAGAACAGATAATATCCGTTATCTCATCCGTAGACAGGGACGCTCTCGACTTCGACATAGACGGCATGGTCGTTAAAGTGGACGACTATGCGCTCAGGGAAAAATTAGGATATACGGACAAATTCCCTCGTTGGGCAATAGCGTATAAATTCGAGGCGGAAGAGACTACGACTACCGTTAAGGACGTGATATGGCAGGTGGGCAGAACGGGTAAACTCACGCCGCTTGCGCTTCTCGAGCCGGTAGAACTGTGCGGAGCCACCGTGAAACGCGCTACGCTGAACAATTACGGCGACATACTCCGCAAACACGTCAGAATAGGAAGCACGGTATTTATCAGACGGAGCAACGACGTGATACCGGAAATATTGTCTGCCGTAGACGGTACGGGCGACAAAGACATCGTAAGGCCGGCAGTCTGCCCGGATTGCGGAGCGCCCGTCGAGGAAAAAGGCGCACACCTTTTCTGCACAAATCCCGAAGGCTGCAGGATGCGCATAATCGCCCGACTCACTCATTTCGCGGCTAAAGACTGTATGGATATAGACGGACTCAGCTCCAACACGATAGGAAAATTTCACGATTATCTCGGCGTGCGCGAGCCTTACGAGATCTATGACGTGCGGCGCGACGATCTTCTTGAACTCGAATCCTTCAAAGATAAAAAAGCGGATAAACTGCTTGCGGCTATCGAAAAGAGCAAACACGTAAAGCTGTCCGCGTACATAAATGCGCTCGGAATACCCAACGTAGGCAAAAAGCTCGCTTACGATCTGTCCCGCACATACGGCAGCGTGGAAAAGCTTGCGGCAGCAAGCACGGAAGAGCTCTCGGCACTGGACGACATAGGCGAATGTATCGCTTCCGACATATCCGGTTTCTTTGCTGCCAACCCCGATCTCGACGCAAAGCTGCGCGAACGCGGAGTGTCTCCCGTTCCCGACGAAAACACGGAAGGAAAACTGACGGGACAAAATATCGTCCTGACGGGCAAACTGACCGCAATGCCGAGATCCATGGCCGCAGAGCTGATCGTATCGCTGGGCGGCAACGTGCAGTCGTCCGTTACGCGGGAGACCACGCTCGTCATAGCCGGCGAAGATGCCGGCAGCAAACTGGCCAAAGCAAAAGCGGCGGGTATAAAAGTGATAGGCGAAAGCGAATTTTTATCGCTCGTAAACGCTTGATTTCGATGGGGCAAAAGTGTTAATATATAATATACGGGCGGAGACGCTCCGCATTTAAGAGGTATCGCACATGAAAAGCATGACAGGATACGGCAAAGGAGAAGCGGCCGGCGCAAACAGAAAAGTAACGATCGAGATCAAATCCGTAAACAATCGTTTTCTCGATATCAACACGCGCTTCCCCAAATCGCTTTCCTATGTCGAGGACGTCGTAAAGAAGAAGATACAGGAAGTAGTCAAACGCGGCACACTGGACGTATATTATACGTATGAAGTGACGGGTGAAACGGATAAAGTCGTGGAGACGGATGTCCCGCTTGCCGCCGAATATCTGACAGCTATGCGCAAAATACGCGACGAATTCGGCTTGCCGGACGATATAACGACGATGTCGCTCGTACGCATGCAGGACGTACTCGTCGTGACCGCTGCTGAAGAAAACCGCGACGAGATCAAAGAGCTGTTCGAAAGCGCGGCTGCCGAAGCGGTAAGATCGCTGGACGCGATGAGAACGACAGAAGGAAAAAGCGTGCAGGCAGATCTTGCCAAACTTGTCGGCAACATCATCGTATCCCTTAAAAAGGTAGTCGTGCGCGCGCCGTCCGTCGTGACCGAATACAAGGAAAAGTTAAGCAAACGCATCGCGGATCTTCTCGATTCTCCGGCGATAGACGAAGCGCGTATCGCGACGGAAGTTGCGGTTTTTGCGGATAAATGCGATATAAACGAAGAGATATCGCGCCTCACGTCGCATATAGACCAGTTCACGAAAGCGCTGGAGAGCAACGAACCTCAGGGCAGACGCTTGGATTTTCTCTCGCAGGAGATGAACCGCGAAATCAACACCATGGGCAGCAAGGCGAACGATCTTGAACTGTCAAAGCTCGTGATCGAAATGAAAAACGAGCTTGAAAAGATAAAGGAACAGATCAGGAACGTAGAATGAGACACGGACTGCTTATAGTATTATCCGGTCCGTCCGGAGTGGGAAAGGGAACGATGTATTCGCGGCTGCTCAAAGCGATGCCCGACCTGAAAGTCTCCGTATCCGCAACGACGAGAAAGCCGAGAAACGGAGAAGTGAACGGCGTGCATTATTTTTTCATGAGCCGCGAAGAGTTCACCGCCAAACTTGCCGGGGGCGAGTTCCTCGAGTGGGCGGAGACGGTAGGCAATCTTTACGGCACGCCCAAAGCGCCCGTGATCGAAACGCTTGCAACAGGTAAAGACGTCCTTCTTGAAATAGACGTCAAAGGTGCCCGGCAGATAAAAGCGGCATATCCTGACTGCGTGACGATATTCGTGCTCCCTCCAGACGAAAAAGAACTTGAACGCCGTCTCAAGGGAAGAGGCACCGAATCCGAAGAACAAATTGCCGCCAGGCTGGCGCTCGCCAAAAGCGAGATCGCACTCAGCGGCGAATTCGATCACAGAGTGATAAACGACGACATAGACAGGGCCGTCGGAGAAGTGATCGATATCATAGACAGCATAAAGGAGAACAAAAAATGTTAGTAGATCCTCCCATTGACAAACTCGTTGATAAAATAGGTTGCAAATATGCTCTCGTATGCCTCGTTACAAAACGCGCGAGAGAGATCCAGCAAAAGCTGGGCGACGACACATCTTCCATGGGTCCGGATTTCAACCCCATATCGTACGCCGCGCACGAAGTTTATGACGGCACCGTGGAGATGAGCGAAGAAGATTGATGGATCTCAAGGGCAAATGCGTGCTCGTCGGAGTGACGGGCGGTATCGCGGTATATAAGGTATGCGCTCTCGTTTCGTCGCTTAAGAAACAGGGGGCAGACGTTCGCGTCGCAATGACAAAAAACGCGACGGAGTTCGTCTCTCCTCTGACGTTCGAAACTCTCAGCAACAACCGCGTCACGGTGGATACTTTTGACCGCGACCGCGAATGGGAAGTTGAACATATCTCACTCGCGAAACGCGCCGATGTCTGCGTCATCGCTCCGTGCACCGCCGATTTTGCGGGCAAGCTCGCAGCAGGGATCGCGGATGATTTTCTGTCCACCACCGTAATGGCATGCACGTGTCCGATATTGCTTGCTCCGGCGATGAATTCAAATATGCTCGCTTCTGCGGCATATCGCGCAAACGAGGAGATCCTGAAACGCCGCGGCGTTCGCTTCGTCCCGACGGGTAAGGGCATGCTTGCCTGCGGAGACAGCGGCGACGGTCGGATGGCGGAACCGGAAGTCATCGAATTCCATATCATCGAATTATTATACCCCAGGCGCGATTACGAAGGAAAAACCGTTCTCGTCACTGCGGGCGGAACGCGCGAGCCTATAGATCCCGTGCGTTTCATATGCAACAGATCGAGCGGCAAGATGGGCGCGGCGATAGCGAAAGCCGCGGCTGACAGAGGCGCGAAAGTGATCGTGGTATGCGGCAGCGTTACTGCAGACCTGTCGGACAGCCGTTTCGAAAGATACGACGTCGTCACTACCGGTGAAATGTACGATGCCGTGCTCGGATTGCTTCCGCGCGCCGATATCGTGATAAAAGCCGCAGCGCCCTGCGATTTCAGACCCGCAGATATCCGAAACAACAAGATCAAATCGGATAAAGGATTCATTCTGGAACTAGAAAAAACGGAAGATATCGCAGAGGCGGTGGGTAAGGTCAAGGGCAGCAAAAAACTCGTGATCTTTGCCGCAGAAACGGAGAACACCGAGAAGAACGCAAAGGCGAAACTTGCGAAGAAAAATGCCGACATGGTCGTTGCAAACGACGTGACCAAAGAAGGCGCGGGTTTCGGTACGGATACCAATATTGCAGAACTCATCACGGCTTCCGGTACGGAGAAACTTCCGCTGATGAGTAAATCCGAACTTGCGGATATCATACTTGACAGGATAGCAGAGATCTGAAGATGTACGCCGAGGTCATAATAGATATTGCTGCCGCAGAAGTCGATCGCATTTTCGACTACGATTGCGGCGGTTTTGATATAAAGCGAGGCATGCGCGTATCCGTGCCATTCGGCAGGATGCACAAAGAGGGATTCGTGATCGGCGTCAAATCCTCCACGGATGTGCCATCCGAAAGGATAAAAGCAGTATCGTCCGTCCTCGACAAAACGCCTATAATCACGGAAGAAATGTTCGACCTCATGGATAAGATGCGCGCAAAAATGCATCTGCTCCGTGTCGATATCCTCCGGCTTTTCATCCCCGCGGCAATGCGGGGAGGCAGGGTAAAGGAACTTACGAGACAGCTTGCCGTACTTGCCGACGAATACAGGGACCGCGATCCGGACGAATTCATAAGAAAAGGCGCGATCGCGCAGAGAGAGTTATACGACTATCTGTCTATCGACAAACCCGACGGCGAATACGTCAGCGAACTCAACAAAATACTTTCCGCAAGCGCACTCAGAAATTTTGCCGAACGCGGGATAGTGATAATAACCGATGCGGAAAAACGCCGGGTGCCGTACGCGGATATGACGGCGGATGAAGATCCCGCAGACATAAAACTTACGGATGAGCAACGCGCGGCATGCAAAGCGATAGACTCGTCCAGCGGGAAAACCTTTCTGCTCCACGGAGTTACGGGCAGCGGAAAAACCGAAGTGTATATGCGGTGCATCCGCACTGCTCTCGACAGGGGCAAGACGGCGATCATGCTCGTTCCCGAGATCTCGCTCACTCCGCAGATGCTGCGTAATTTCCGCAACAGATTCGGCGACGAAGTCGCCGTACTGCACAGCGGATTGGGGCAGGGCGAAAAATTCGACGAATGGCGCAAATGCCTGACCGGCGAAGCGAAAGTAGTCCTCGGCGCACGCAGCGCGATATTTGCGCCTCTCGAAAATATCGGCATAATCATAATAGACGAAGAGCACGACCAGAGCTACGTGTCCGAACGCAATCCGAGATATTTTACCTCGACTGTCGCGGGATGGCGTAGAGATTATAACGGCGCAAATCTCGTTCTCGGCAGCGCAACTCCGTCGATGGAGACATATTATGCGGCGACCCGGGGACGAATGAATCTTCTCGAACTGACGGGAAGAGTAAACAAACGCCCGCTCCCGGAAGTCAGGATCGTAAATATGTGCAAAGAGGCTCTCAGAGGCAACCGTTCCATATTCTCGGACGAACTCGTGCGGGAATTGAAAGACTGCCTCGGGCAGGGCAATCAGGCAATGCTTTTTCTCAACAGACGCGGGTATGCGTCTTACGTGATGTGTAAGGCATGCGGATATGTCGCGAAGTGCGAAAGATGCGATGTCTCGCTCGTATATCACCGCGAAGAAGACAGACTAAAGTGCCATTATTGCGGCAATATGTACGCTCCGCTTACAGAGTGTCCGGAATGCGGGAGCAAATTCATCAAAGAAGGCTACATAGGCACCGAAAAAGTCGCCGCTCTGCTTTCCGATATGTTTCCCGACGCCGGAGTGCTGCGAATGGATAACGACAGCACGCGTACCAAAGGCGCTCATGCCCGCATACTCGGAGAATTCGGGGCAAAAAAAGCCGACATACTCGTAGGCACGCAGATGATAGCGAAAGGACACGATTTTCCCGACGTCACTCTCGTGGGGATACTCGACGCGGACATGAGCCTGCATATCGCGGATTACCGCAGCGTTGAACGTACTTTCCAGCTTACGACGCAGGTCGCGGGGAGAGCGGGAAGAGCGGACAGACCGGGTAAAGTGATCCTTCAGACATATACCCCCAATCATTACGTATACGATTATGTGCGCAAAGGCGATTATAAGGGATTTTACAAAAAGGAGATCAATCTCCGTGAAGTGACGAAGTACCCGCCGTTCGCAAAGATCGTAAGAGTTCTCGTAAGCGGAACGGACGACGGAAAAGCCGCCTCCGTACTCAAAAACATATATGAAAGAGTATCCGCGGCAAAGGAAAAGGCGCCGGATAAATTCATTTATCTCGCTTACATGCGCGCTCCGTTAAAAAAGATCATGGACGAATACCGCATGCAGATACTCGCAAGACTGTCTCCCGATTCGGATGATATCGAGGACATGATATACACCGCTGTGGATGAATGCCGCGTAACCGGCATAACGTCATACGCAGAGACCGATCCGATAAAACTCTCTTGATCTTAAGGAAATACAAATGGCAAAAAGAATGATAGTAAAAATAGGAGAGGATATTCTCCGTAAAAAATGCAAAGAAGTAACGGAGTTCGACGATCGGCTCGGCGCACTTCTCGACGACATGGCAGAAACGATGATCGATGCGGACGGCGTCGGACTTGCAGGTCCGCAGGTGGGCGTTCTCAAACGTGTGGCAGTGATCAGCCCCAACGGCAAAAAGTTCTATGAATTCGTCAATCCCGTGATAGTGAACTCTTCGGGCTCACAGCTCTGTAAAGAAGGCTGCCTCAGCGTACCCGGGATAAACGGCGAAGTGGAACGTCCCAAGAAAATAGAAGTCAGAGCATACGACAGGCACGGCAAAGCGTTCACGCTCAAAGCCGAGGGATTTCTTGCGAACATATGCTGTCATGAATTCGATCATCTCGACGGCGTGCTCTTTATCGATAAGCTGGTCAGAAAGGAGAGATGACGAATGCGTATAGTATTTATGGGAACTCCGGAATTCGCGCTTCGGATACTCGAAGGTTTATGCGCCTCAGAACACGAAGTCGTATGTGTCGTCACGCAGCCGGATAAACGCGGCGACAGAGGCAAACTGACGCCTCCTCCCGTAAAAACATACGCGGAAAGCGCGGGACTGCCGGTACGACAGTACACTAAAATACGCACGGAAGGTGCGGCGGAACTGCGTTCGTTCGGCGCCGATATATTTATCACCGCGGCATACGGACAGATACTCAGCAAAGAGATACTCGGTATCGCAAGATACGGCACCGTAAATGTACATGCCTCCTTACTCCCGGCATATCGCGGCAGCTGCCCCGTGCAGAGAGCGATAATGAACGGGGAGAAGGAGACCGGGGTCACAATAATGCAGACTGCCGAAGGGCTGGATACGGGCGATATATTGCTGTGCAAAAAAATACCAATAGAAAACACCGATACATCCGCCTCGCTGCTTGACAAATTATCGCAGCTCGGAACGGAAGCTCTTCTTGAATTTCTTGAAAAGCTCGGACGCGGCGAGATCGTGCCCGTGCCTCAGAACGATGCGGAAGCAACATACTATCCCATGCTCACGAAAAACGACGGGCTGATAGACTGGACGCTGCCCGCGGAAAAGATCGATCGCATCATTCGCGGAGTCACTCCGTGGCCGGGCGCCTATACGTTCCGCTCCGGAAAAATACTGAAGATCCACCGCGCTCATCCCGTCAGCGAACGGACGGATCTGCCGGCAGGCACGGTGTGGAAAGCGGACAAATACGGGATAGCGGTATGCTGCGGCAGCGGTTTACTCATTCTCGATGAGGTGCAGGCTGAAGGAAAAAAGCGGATGAAATGCGCCGACTTCCTTAACGGTTGCCGTATGACAGAAGGAGAAAAGCTCGGATGAATACGCTGCCCGAAGCGGAAAATGCCGCATATGAAGTTCTGAAAAAAGTACTCATAGGCGGCGCATATTCTTCCGTGGAGCTTGACCGGACATTAGACCGCGTACACGAACAGCACAGGCCGAAGACGACGGCGCTCGTTTACGGGGTACTCGACAAAAGCGTCGCGCTGGATTACGCCGTCGGCCGATTGACCGCACGTCCTCCGAAACCGGCGCTCGGCGTACTGCTCAAGCTTGCGCTGTACGAATCGCTGTTCGGCGGCACGCCCGTATATGCGGCAGCAAACAAATACGTCAGCTTCGCGAAAACTCGCATGCGCGGGACCGAAAAATTCGTCAACGCCGTGATGCGCGCTTCGACAAAATTGATTTTTCCGGAAGCAGGCGACGACGCCTTATCCATATCGGTGGCGTACAGCCGTCCCGAATGGCTGGTAAAACGCATGATAGGCGATCTCGGAGCAGAGCGTACAAGATCCGTCATCGGGGCAGAATTGCCGCATCTTACGCATATCCGCCGCAATTCTATCGTCATATCAGAAAAGGCTTTTGAAGATAAGATCAATAAATTTTCAGGATTTTTGCCTTCAGATCGCGGGTATTATGTCACACGTAATACACTAAAGGCGCTTAGCCCCGACGAATTTACGGCGCAATCGCTGTCATCGATGTACGCAGCCGAAGCATATACGGCAGGGCTGAGCGGCGATCTGCGCATACTCGACCTCTGTGCCGCCCCGGGCGGCAAGTCCGTATATATGTCCGAGCTTCTGCCGAAAGCGAAGATCACTGCTTGCGACATCCACCCGCACAGAGTAAAACTCATACAAGCGTATTCCGCGAGAATGAGATCGAAGAATATCGAAGCCGTCGTAAACGACGCAGTTAAGCTCCGCAGCGAATGGATAAATTCATTCGATCTGGTGGTATGCGATGTGCCGTGCACCGGCAGCGGGCTGCTGTGTACGTCCCCCGACATACTTCTCGGCAAATCGGACGGCGATGTCGAAAGGCTTAACGAAGTACAGAGGGCCATACTCTCTGCGGCAGCGCAATATGTTCGCTCCGGAGGCAGGCTCGTATATTCGACGTGTTCATTATTAAAAGCCGAAAACGAGTGCGTTACGAGTGAACTTGCTACGGACGATGGATTTCGCCCCGTCACCGAAAAATCAGGAAAAGGTTCCGAATCTGACGGAAAAATACGCTTCTTCCCGGATACGGACGGATGCGACGGATTTTACATAGCGAGGTGGACGAAGAGATGAGACCCTTGCTTACGGATCTTACAAAGGAAGAACTGTCCGCCCTTCCGGTAATATGCGATCTTCCGAAATACCGTGTCGGTCAGATATATAAATGGCTGATGAACGGCACGCGTTTTGACGGAATGACAGATATCCCCGCCGCTCTGAGAACAGAACTGTCGGAAAAATATTCGGACATCGGCGCAAGAATAATCAAAACGGCAGAGTCGAAAGACGGTACGAAAAAATTCCTTTACGAGCTGTATGACGGCGCGCTCGTCGAAGGCGTACTGATGAAATATAAATACGGAAGAACGCTCTGCGTCTCCACGCAGGTCGGATGCCGCATGGGATGCGCTTTCTGCGCATCAGGAAGAAACGGACTGGAGAGGGATCTCTCTGCAGGAGAAATGCTCTCCGAACTGCTCTGCGCGAATGCGTCGCTGAAAGACGAAAAGGTGGGGAACGTTGTGCTTATGGGAAGCGGCGAACCGCTGGACAACTACGAAAACGTCACCCGCTTCATTCGCCTTATGTCAGAGGCAGGATTAGTCGGACAAAGGAGCGTATCTCTGTCCACCTGCGGACTGACCGATAAGATCAGACAGCTCGGCGACGACGGATTTTCCGTCACGCTCTGTCTCTCGCTCCATTCGCCGTTCGACGACATAAGAGCACGCATCATGCCATCTGCACGGAAATACAAAGTCGCGGAGATCGTGAGCGCCGCAAAATATTATTTCGGAAAAAGCGGCAGGCGGGTGATCGTGGAATACGCCATGATGCGCGGCGTAAACACAAGAGAAGAGGACGCCCGGGAGCTGCGCAGACTGACCAAGAATTTTCCTTGTCACATAAATCTCATCCCGCTCAACGACACTCATTCGGGCTTGCCCGG
This sequence comes from uncultured Eubacteriales bacterium, assembly GCA_900555875.1. Taxonomy (GTDB): domain Bacteria; phylum Bacillota; class Clostridia; order Christensenellales; family Pumilibacteraceae; genus Protoclostridium. The sequence goes on along the minus strand of USNB01000001.1, from coordinate 11,602 downwards.
AGTGACTGCCAAAGAAGGCAGAGAATTTTTGAACAGACTTACCGAGCTTGGCGCCTCCGCCACTATAAGACGCTCTTTAGGCGAAGATATAGAAGGCGCATGCGGCCAGCTCAAAAGAAGATATATCGAAAACGTTAAAAAAGATACGGAGGACAATCATGGCTGTTAAAGCTGCTCCTTCCATACTGAGCGGAGATTTCGCCCGTATGGGAGAGGAAGTAGTCAGAATGGAGCGCGCAGGCGCGGACATGATCCATTGCGACGTAATGGACGGTATATTCGTTCCAAATCTCACGTTCGGACACAAGATGGTCGCAGATATACGCAAATACGCATCCACTCCGCTGGACGTGCATCTTATGATAGATCGCCCGGAGCGATATCTCGATAAGTTCATCGAAGCCGGAGCAGACCGTTTGTGCTTTCATACAGAAGCAAGCGATATCGTCCTCGGTAATCTCGAGCGCATCCGCAGTGCAGATGTCAAGGCAGGCATTGCCATTTGCCCCGAAACCCCGGCGGAAAGTATCTTCGACATTCTCGGATACTGCGATTTCATTATAGTCATGGGCGTACATCCCGGTTTCAGCGGACAAAAATATATCCCCGAAACAACGGATAAACTTAAGGCGCTCAGGTCGTTCATCGCTGCGAACAAGCTCAGAACGGAAATAGAGATGGACGGCGGCGCGAACGAATCAAATGTTGCGGCGATAGCCGCGGCAGGCGCGGACATCATCGTGTCGGGAAGCTGCGCGTTCAATTCGCCCACGCCCGAGAAAGTCATAGCAACGTTTCAGGGCAGGATCTGATTTTTCACATTACGGGCAGTATCGGCATATATTCGGAGTGGAGGAAACATTATGTCCAGGATCATATGCATAAAGCTGCCCGCCGTATTCCGTCCGCTTTTCAGACTGCTCATGCACAGAAAAAAACGAAAAACGGATCGACCGGACACAAACATATGAAAAAATAACTAAATTTTGAATGGGTGATATCAAACCCCCGGATTCTGCGCGGATTCGGGGGTTTTGCCGCTTTTTTATTAAAAATCATCATAACGGGGAAGCAAGACGTTCAACGGCACAGAAGAATAATATATTCGTTCCGTGGCTCGGCAAATAGCGGAATACAAAGAAGAAAGACCGGCTCTTACCGAGCCGGTCGCATCATTTTGTTTTATCAGTCTTCTTTATTCAGCGTTCTCTTGCAGCGAGTGCATACATATACACTCTTGACCTGTCCGTTGATATCCAGCTTCATCTTGTGGACATTGGCGCTGAAAGATCTGACGGTGTGTCTGTTCGAGTGGCTGACGTTCTTACCTGCGGTCCTTCCTTTTCCGCACAGTGCGCATACCTTGCTCATTACTTGCCTTAGCCTCCGTTTTCGTTTTACCGTAATACTATATCACCGACGGGGAATAAATGCAAGTGATTTTCGGCACGTTTTTGAATTTTCCGAAAAATTTTAGCGAAAGTCGGTATTAAAATTCGGTCAATCGGATAAAATCTCTTGCATTTTATTTCGCTTTGGAGTAAAATAGAATATGTATTGCGGGCAGACGGGAATAAAAATACGCTTTTGTTTTTTCATGTTTCTGTCCGGGATATTTCTGTAACTGCAATGGGTTCTGAAACTTGCAGCGGTTATGCAAGACGGAGGGATATACTATATCATGGCATTGAAAACCATTAACGGAGCAGCGCTCAGAAAGATGATCCTGAACGGCGCCAAGCTTCTTGACAATAATAAACAACACGTGGACTCGCTGAATGTGTTCCCGGTCCCCGACGGCGACACGGGCACGAACATGTCGCTCACGCTCATATCTGCGGCAAAGGAAGTAACGGCTTGTCCGAACAATAATATAGATATGCTTTGCGAAGCCGTTTCAAAGGGCGCGCTCAGAGGAGCCAGAGGCAACAGCGGAGTAATAACCAGCCAGATACTTAAAGGCATGACGATGGTCCTTGCCGGCTGCGGAGACGAGATAACCGTCAAGGATCTTGCCGCAGCGATGGACAAAGGCGTTGAGATAGCATACAAAGCGGTAACGAAGCCCCAGGAAGGCACTATACTCACGGTCATAAGAATGATGAGCGAACAGGCGGCAAAATACGCCAAACGCTCCAACGGCAATGTTCTCGACTTTTTCACGTCGGTACTGAAAGCGGGCGAGGAAGCGCTCAAGCTCACGCCGGAGCTTCTTCCCGTTCTTAAAAAAGCGGGCGTCGTAGACGCAGGCGGCCGCGGTCTTCTCATTGTTTTTCAAGGGTTTTACAACAGTCTTGCCGGCAATGAAGAAGTCAACCTCGACTTTGACGACAGCATCAAAAAGGCGGCGGAAGGTCGTCCCGCAAATAATTACGAACAATTCCATGCCGATCTTACGTCTCTCGAATCGATCGAATTCGCATACTGCACGGAATTCTTCGTTATCAATCTGAAGGATACCGCGAAGGAATCGGATATAGACGATTTCCGCGATAAGCTCATGGAGATAGGCGACTGCGTGCTCGTGATAGGAGACCTTTCCATGGTCAAGGTGCACGTTCATACCAACAATCCCGGTCAGGCATTGTCTTACGCTCTTCAGCTCGGCGAGCTCGACAGGATCAAGATCGAAAACATGCTCGAACAGAACAGGGTGCTCCTCGCTCACCGGGAAGAAACGGAGCTTAAACCTTTCGGCATGGTATCCGTTTGTTCGGGCGAAGGAATGGCGTCCATATTCAAGGATCTCATGGTCGACGAGATCATAGAGGGCGGACAGACGATGAACCCGAGTGCCGACGACATCGCAAACGCATGCGACAAGATCAACGCGACCGATATATTCGTTTTTCCTAACAACAAGAACATCATCCTTGCGGCAGAGCAGGCAAAAGAGATAAGCAAGCGCAATATACACGTCGTCCCCACCGTAAACGTTCCTCAGGGGCTTAGCGCCGTTCTTGCGTTCAATCCTCAGGATACCGTAGACGATAATCTCGCGAACATGGAAGAAGCGAGACAGGCCGTCAAAGTAGGCAGCGTCACGTTTGCAGTGAGAAAAACGTCTATCGACGGGTTCGATCTCGAAGAAGGCGATATCATAGGACTCAACGACAAGAATATCATCGCCAAGGGAAGCGAGCCGGAAGCCGTGGCAGAGGACATAATCGGTCGTCTCATGAATGACGATGTAAGCACGATCACGCTTTATTACGGATATAAGACGGATGAAGCGACGGCAAACGCGCTCACGGAAAAGATCGCCGAAAAATATCCGGATTGCGACGTAGACGTTCATAACGGCGGTCAGGCGCTGTATTATTACATCATTGCGCTTGAATAATGCGAAAAAGATATCTGCGGGCGGCGTTATTGCCGCCCTTTATCATACCTCATGAAACTCGAAGACATAAAGGGACTGGGAAAAAAGCGAATAGAAAAGCTCAAAGCAAGCGGGATCAACGATCCGCTCGATATCCTGTTGCTTTTTCCGTACGCTTATTTCGATAAACGCGCAGTCATCGAATGGAAAAATCTCCGCAGCGGAGACAGCGTGACATTCATGGCAAAGCCCTCCCGTCCGCCCGTCCTCAGACGCATCAGAAAAGGATTGAGCTATGTAAAAGCGGAATTCATATCCTTCGGATCGCGCGTAGTATGCACCTGGTTCAATCAGGATTACGTATACCGCAGATTATCCGCGGGCACTGAAGTAATCGTCACAGGCAGGTTGAAACGATCGACAAGTTATATCGATATCACTGCGCCGAAGATAGTTCCGGACAAAGAGGGGAACATCATACCTCTATACAGATTGCCGGACGGGCTCAATCAGTCACTGATGCGCGAAGCCGCCGCGGCAATACTGTCGGCAGTCAGGATAAAAGGATATGTCGGAGAAGAAGCCGCAAGAGAAGCAGGCATATTGCCCGTCGAAAAAGCGATCAGGGAAGTCCATTTCCCGACGGATATTTCTCTCGCGGAGACCGCGTCCAGAAGCGCAGCGACCGAAGACCTTGCATACATGCTCAGTCTGTACAGGCTCCTGAAACACGACGCGGAAAAACGCGCGCGTCGTTATGCAGACCGTTCGGAAGAGCTCGGGAAAGCGATAAACGATCTGCCGTTTTCGCTGACAAACGACCAGCAAAACGCCGTCGGCGAGATCGTAAGAGAGCTAAGATCTGACGAACGAATGAATGTGCTACTGCAGGGAGATGTAGGCTGCGGTAAAACCATCGTGGCTTTCCTTGCCGCTTATTACACCGCGCTCAACGGTTATCAAACGGCGATAATGGCGCCTACAGAAATACTTGCCAGACAGCATTACGCAAAAGCCCTTGAGTTTTTCGGCGATAAGGGACTGACCGTTGCGTGTCTGACCGGAACGACGGCGGCAAAAGACAGAGCCGCGATAATCAAGGGGATCGAGAACGGTGACGTGGATATCGCAGTCGGAACTCATGCTCTCACGGGGAAAAACGTTCGCTTCCGCGATCTCGGACTTACGATCACCGACGAACAGCACCGTTTCGGCGTCTGTCAGCGCGGCAGTCTGGAAAATAAAGCCGACGGAGCGGATAATATAGTCATGAGCGCCACGCCGATACCGCGCACTTTGGCACTTTCGCTTTACGGACAGCTCAAAACCATAAATATCAAAGAAAAACCTTCATGCGGCACATGTATTACGACAGCCATAGTTCCCGAAAATAAGCTGAGCGATATGTTCGTCTATATAGCGGAACGGTCGCGGTCGGGAGAAAAGACGTATATCGTATGCCCGAGGATAGACGGTGATGAAGATATTTCAGCAACCGCGCTTTACAAAAAGCTCCGGGGAGGTCCGCTCTCCGGCATAGGCACGGGACTGCTGCACGGACGGATGAGCGGCACGGAAAAAGACAAAATAATGACAGAGTTCGCGACCGGAAATATTGATGTGCTCGTATGTACTACCGTCGTGGAGGTAGGGATCGACGTACCGGACGCTACGACCATGGCAATTTTCGGAGCCGACAGACTCGGACTGAGTCAGCTCCATCAGCTCCGCGGCAGGATAGGACGGCGCGGACAAAAAAGTTACTGCTTTATAATTTCGGACGATGAAACTGCATCGGACAGGCTTAAATTTCTCTGTCGCTGCTCGGACGGATTTGCTCTCGCCGAATATGATTTCGATTCTCGCGGCGCGGGCGACTTCCTCGGAACGCGCCAGCACGGAAGGACGGAGACTTTTTCAGGAGTCAGAGTGGATGCGGAAATGTTGAAAAAAGCGGAAAAACTGTCGGGCATACTGCTCTCGGATGAAAATACGGCAGCAGCGCTTGCAGTACATGCAGACGGTAAAGAAGAATTTATAAGATCGCTCTCACTGAACTGACGACAAAAAACCGCAGAAATTTTTCATTGCAAACACTTGACAGCAAAAACCGACTTTGATATAATTGCTTTACTGATTTATCATGATAAAGTAATAAAGCGCCATTGCGGCGAACGGAGTTTTTATGAGCAAAGTACAATTGCCGTTCGGGATGCAGGATCAGCTTCCCGACGACTGCTACAACAATGTCAGGGCCGAAAAGGCCATGTGCCGCGTGTTTGCATCATACGGATACAAACAGGTGAGTACGCCTACGCTGGAATACTGCGATCTGTTCACATCCGGCGGCATGATGTCCGAAAAGCGACTGTTCAAACTGACCGATTCGGACGGCAGCCTGCTCGCGATGAGAGCGGACGTCACAATGCAGATATGCAGGATGTATGTCACCAACATGACTGGTGTGCAGCGAATGTATTACGCCCTGGATTCATACGAATATCTCGACGATTCAAACAGCGCACGCGACAGGGAGTTCGCGCAGACGGGAGTCGAGCTGATGGGCGACACGGGAGCGGACGGCGAACTCGAGATACTCGAGATGGCTGCCGACGCACTGCGCGGCAGCGGACTTAAAAATTTTACCGTAGAACTCGGCCACGTCGGTTATTTCGACGGAGTGGCGGAAGAACTCGGACTGTCGCCCGCGGATGCCGGCAAACTGAAAAAACTCATAAACAAAAAAGACATGCTCGGGGTGGAACTGTTTTTCCGCGATTCGGGACTGAGCGACAAAGACAAAGAAAGCATACTCTCGCTGCCTTCGCTGTTCGGAGGGGCGGAAACGCTCGAAAGAGCGCGCAGGATGTGTTCAAACGCAAAAAGCATCGAAGCGCTTGACAGATTAAAATATCTTCTCGACAAACTCGGGCGTATGGGGCTTGGAAAATATTTTTCCATAGATCTCGGCATGGTCTCGGTAAACGATTATTATACGGGCATCGTGATGAAAGGACTTTGCGAGGATCTCGGAGTATCCATACTCGACGGCGGAAGATACGACTCGCTGTGCTCGAGGTGGGACAGACCCACAAATGCAATAGGCTTCGGAATAGGCACCCGCAGACTGACGGCTGCGCTCAGGAATCAGGGCCTTCGCGAAAAAGCTCCGAAAGCGGACATAGCGTTTGCCGTCGCCGATTGCGACGAACGCACGGTCAGGGATACAGTGGAAAAGCTGCGGAAAAAGAATATCGTCGTCCGCGTGTTCGGGGATGAAAACGCACTCATCGGATATTGCAGAGAAAAGAACATAAGCCGGGCGATATTTTTCGACGGAGCGCCTATCGAATTGACTATAGCCTCAAAAGGGGGTAAAATATGATAACGGTCGCGCTCGCAAAAGGAAGACTTGCTCAGAAAGCAACGGAACTGCTTGAAAAATGCGGTTTACAACTTGACGAACTCAAGGTCGAGACCCGTAAGCTCGTGCTTTTCGACGGAAGCGGGAAATACAGATTCGTGTTCGTAAAGCCGAGCGACGTGCCTACTTACGTGGAACGCGGCGTAGCCGATTTCGGCGTCGTCGGGAAAGACACTCTGCTCGAAGCAGACAAAGATATATACGAAACGATCGACCTTAAGTTCGGAGCTTGCCGGCTGTGCGTATGCGGGTATCCGGATTCACTCGAAAAAGCGGGAGGCATACTGCGAGTCGGTACGAAATACCCGCACGTCACCAAGGAATATTTCGGCTCCAGAGGAAAAACGGTAGATATAATCAAGCTCAACGGCTCGGTCGAGCTCGGTCCGGTGATCGGTCTTTCCGACGTGATCGTGGATATCGTTGAAAGCGGAAAAACGCTGGAGGCAAACGGACTGAAAGTGCTCGAAGAAGTGTGCAAATGCAGCGCACGCGTAGTCGTGAACCGAGTAAGTCTGAAGACGAAAAAGGAACTCGTTCCGCTGTTCGAGAAAATAGCGGCAAATATACAGTAATACAGGTACAGGCAAATGCTGATAACAAACAGGACCGAAGGGCTCAGGCGCATATCCTCACGTAAAAAAACGCTGTCGGAAGGCGCACGTAAAAGCGTAGAAGAAATAATGGACCGTGTAAAGACCGAAGGCGATAAGGCGCTTTTCGAGCTTACCGAAAAATTCGACGGCGTAAGATTGAACGCCGACAATATCCGCCTTAGCGATGAAGAGATCAGAGCGGCATATGCCGAGGTATCGCCCGAACTTCTCGGCGCTCTCCGCAGAGCGAAAGCGAATATAGAAGAATATCATAAAAAACAGCTCCTTCCGGGCGCGCTCGAAGAAACTGCTCCGGGAGCGAAAACGGGCTATATGATACGTCCCGTCGAATGCGCGGGCATATATGTGCCGGGAGGCAAAGCGTCCTATCCCAGCTCCGTACTGATGACCGCCGTACCGGCAAAAGTCGCCGGCGTCGGAAATATCGTAATGTGCACGCCGGGAACGTCTCCTCTCACGATCGTAGCGGCGGCGGAATGCGGAGTATCGTCGATATACCGCATAGGCGGAGCGCAGGCGATAGCCGCCATGGCATACGGCACGGCGTCCGTGCCTAAAGCGGACGTCATATGCGGTCCCGGCAACATGTACGTCACTGAAGCCAAACGGCTGGCATACGGCGACGCCGGCATCGATATGATAGCGGGACCGAGCGAGATCCTCATAGTAGCGGACACGTCTGCCGATCCGGAATTCATCGCCGCCGATCTGCTTTCCCAGGCCGAGCATGACGAAATGGCAATGGCGATACTCGTAACGCCGGACGAACGATTGGCGAAAGCAGTGTCGGATGCGGTGGACAGGCGCGTAAAGCAATTACCGAAAGCCGCAATAGCCGGTAAATCGATAGACAGTTTCGGCACGATAATAACGGCGTCCGATCTAACCGAATGCGTTGACATCGCAAACGAAATAGCTCCCGAACATCTCGAGCTTTGCGTGAATGATCCCGACGGTTTGCTGCCGCTCATCCGAAACGCGGGCGCGGTATTTATGGGGCACTGGTCTCCGGAGCCGCTCGGCGATTACTATGCCGGGACCAATCACGTGCTTCCTAACGGCGGCACGGCAAGATATTTCTCAGCACTCGGCGTATCCGTATTCGTCAAAAGGATCAGTCTGATAAAATACGATGAGAATGCTCTGCGCTCATGCGCGGACGACATAATAGCTCTTGCCGAATCGGAAGGTCTGACGGCTCATGCAAATTCGATAAGAGTGAGAACGGAGGAAAGAAAATGAGAAAAGCCGCCATATTACGTAAAACAAAGGAAACCGATATAGTGCTCGAACTCGATCTCGACGGTTCCGGCAATGCGGAGATCGATACGGGCATAGGCTTTTTCGATCATATGCTGACGGCTCTCGCCGTACACGGCAAGCTCGATCTCAAAGTAACATGCAAAGGCGATCTCGAAGTAGACGGCCATCATACGGTCGAGGACATCGGCATAGCGCTCGGCAAAGCGCTTGCGGAAGCGTTGGGAGACAAAAAGGGTATAGAACGTTTCGGATGCGCTTACGTTCCCATGGATGAAGCGCTCGCACGCTGCGTTCTCGACCTGTCCGGCAGAGCATATCTCTGCTTTGACGCACGCTCGCTGACCGGAATGATAGGCAGCTACGACGCCGCGCTGACCGAGGAATTTTTTACAGCCGTGTGCTCGAACGCATTCATCAACGCGCACATAGACGAACTGCGCGGCAGAAACGCTCACCATGTTTGCGAGGCGATATTCAAATCGTTCGCAAGAGCGCTGAAGCTCGCGAAAGAGATCACGGGAAGCTCCGTTCTCAGCACAAAAGGCAGCTTATGACGATATTTCCCGCAATAGATATTTACAACGGAAAAGCGGTCAGACTGAAGGGCGGAAGTTATAAAGACGTCACCGTGTACGGCGATCCGGAAGATATGGCGAAACGCTTTGCCGACTGCGGAGCGGAATGGGTGCACATCGTCGATCTCAACGGAGCAGAAAGCTCCGGCGATAATTTTCGGATAATAGAAAAGATTGCGACGGGCACTGCGCTCAGAATACAGGCGGGCGGCGGTCTGCGCAGCGCAGCACGCGTACGTTCGCTCATTGACGCCGGCGCCGCGCGCGCCGTACTCGGCACCGTATGCGCCACCGATCCGGAACTTACTGACGAACTCCTTGGCGAATTCGGCGAAGCGATAGTCTGCGGACTGGATGTGAAAAACGGAAAGATCGCGATACGCGGGTGGAAAGAGACTGCGGACGCGACTCCCGAGGAACTCGGGAGATCTCTCGCAAAAAGAGGCGCCAGATATTTTCTGTTTACCGACGTTTCGCGCGACGGCATGATGACGGGCGCAAACGTGGAAGCAACTGCACGATTGCAGAAGGAAACGGGAGCATCCGTCATAGCCAGCGGCGGCGTATCAGGGATGAACGACATCCGCGCAATAGCGGATGCGGGCATATACGGCGCGATAATAGGCAAAGCATATTACGAAAACAAAATAGATATCCGTGAGGCATTGAAGTATGTACGATCTTAAATTCGATGAAAAGGGGCTGATACCCGTCATAACCGTGGATGCGGCAACGAATGAAGTGCTCATGCAGGCATATATGAATCCCGAAGCGCTTTCGAAGACGCTTGAAACAGGCGAAGCTTACTATTGGTCGCGCAGCAGAAATAAACTGTGGCACAAAGGCGAAGAAAGCGGGCATTTTCAGAAGGTAAAAAAAGTGCTTGCCGACTGCGACCGCGACAGCCTGCTGCTCGAAGTGGAACAGGCGGGCGGTATCGCATGCCATACCGGAAAACGTTCGTGCTTTTTCAATGAGATAAAATCGTTCGGAAACGCTCCCGGGAACACAAGAGTGCTGCGAGTACTTGCCGATACGATAAAGGATCGCCAGGACAATCCGAAAGAAGGCTCTTATACCGATTATCTGCTTGCAAAAGGCGTCGAGAAAATCTGTAAAAAAGTGGGCGAAGAAGCCACCGAAACGGTGATCGCGGCGATGAAAGCGGATAACAACGAATTAGGTAACGAGATCGCAGATCTGTTTTATCATCTTTTTGTTCTTATGCGGGCAAGGAACATGGAATATACCGACGTGCTGAAGGTATTGGAAGAACGCCACGACTGCGGCGCGGATACTCCCGCAAGGGAAGCCAAACCGAAGAAAAACAAATAACGCCCGCGGCAGACGTACAAAAAAGTTTGAAAACCGAGCGAAAAATCGTTGACAAAGCCGGGCGTTTTTAATATAATAGTTTGGCAAGTGACGAAATGAAGGAGGTGCGTGAGAATGGCAGTACCTAAGAGAAAACAATCCAAACAGAGAAGCAGCACCAGATACGCTCAGTGGAAAGTAAGCCCGGTGGCTCTCAGCGAGTGTCCGCAGTGCCACGAGCTTAAAAAGTCTCATCAGATTTGCCCCAAGTGCGGTTACTACGACGGCGTGCAGGTAGTTGAGCAGAAAGAAGAAAAGAAATGATCTCTCATGACCCTTTACTTGCTAAAGGGTCATTTCCTTATAACAGGTCTTTATCATGAATGTGTATATAGATGTCATGGGCGGAGATTCTCCCGCCGAAATAATCAAAGGCGCGGCTGCGGCGGCAAAAGACCATCCGGACGTAGGAGTGATCCTTACCGGCGACGCAGATCTCATAAACGAAGTACTCGGAAAAGAGAATGCAAGCGGGATCACGGTCATAGCCACCACCGAAGTAATTTCCAACGACGACTCTCCGACGCACGCGATCAAGACAAAGAAAGGTTCGTCGCTCGTTAAAGCATTCGACATGCTGAAAGAGGATGATAACGCCCTCGGACTGATCTCTGCGGGAAGCACCGGAGCAGTGCTGACAGGCGCGACTCTGCTTATAGGCAGAATGGACGGGATATATCGTCCTACCCTCATTTCTCAGCTTCCCACGATGAACGGCGGCTCGGTGTGCATAACAGACTGCGGCGCAAACATGGATTCCCATCCCGAATGGCTCGTACAGTTCGCCGTCATGGGAAGCGCTTACATGAGGGCAATGACCGGCAAAGACGCGCCCGCGGTCGGATTGCTCAACGTCGGGACAGAGGATCATAAGGGCAATACTCTTGTCCGCGAAACTTATCCTCTTCTTAAGAGCAGCGGGCTGAATTTTGCCGGCAATATGGAAGCGCGCGACACACTCACGGGAAAGTACGACGTCGTCGTCTGCGACGGATATGACGGCAACGTACTTCTCAAGGGCAGCGAG